>CAXBKT010000028.1:0-27816 GCA_963976155.1 uncultured Kordiimonadaceae bacterium
AACGTATTGTGCCGAAAGGTGCACGGTATTTTCTTTGTACGGCAGAAGCTATGCCGCGCCATGCGGTTAAGGATTTTGTAGCTATTGATGAAGTCCAAATGGCGGCCGACCCGCAGCGGGGGCATATTTTCACTGAGCACCTTCTGCACTCTCGGGGGCGATTTGAAACCTTGCTTCTTGGTGCGTCAACGATGCGCCCGATTATTAAACGGCTTATTCCGGAAGCAGAAATCCTTACGCGTGATCGGTTTTCAAACCTTAATCACGTCAAGCCAGGCAAGCTTTCACGGTTACCACGCCGCAGCGCTGTCGTAGGCTTTTCATCTAGTGACGTTTACGGCATGGCCGAGCTTCTTCGCAGGCAAAAAGGTGGTGCCGCAATTGTGATGGGGGCCCTAAGCCCGCGTACCCGAAACGCGCAGGTGGAAATGTATCAGTCTGGCGAGGTTGACTATTTGGTAGCCACTGATGCTATCGGTATGGGGTTGAATTTGGATGTGGGCCATGTGGCGTTTTCCGCGCTTACTAAATTCGACGGCCGTACATTCCGGGATTTAACGGCAGCTGAAGCCGCGCAAATTGCAGGCCGTGCGGGTCGCTATAAGACGGATGGAACTTTCTCAACACTTGGCGGTGGTGATGAAGGTATGGACCCTATGATGATTGCCCAAATTGAAGATCATCAGTTTGAGCCAGTGAAGGGTTTGTTTTGGCGCAACAATAGACTAAATTTTTCTTCGATTCCCCGATTGTTAGGCTCGTTAGAGCAGCCTTCCACGACAGATGGTTTATATAGAACGCGTGATAGTGTGGATATGCTCGTTCTAAAGGCGCTTGCAGCTGACGATAACATTTCAGCTATGGTAAATCACAAGGAAGCAGTCGAAAGGCTTTGGAATGTTTGCCAAATTCCGGATTTTCGCAAATTATCATTTGATGAGCATGTGAATTTACTTCGCCGAATATTCGTTGATTTAATGGGACCGGCGGGCGCAATTCCTCATGATTGGTTCGCTCGTCAAGTTAAGCGCCTTGACAATACCGCCGGTGATATAGATACCTTGGCCGGTCGAATTGCCAGTATTCGGGTCTGGACGTATGTTTCTCATCGGAAAGATTGGCTAAATGATAGTGCCCATTGGGCACATGTAACGCGTGGTGTGGAAGATAAACTATCAGACGCACTGCATGAAAAATTAACCCAGCGGTTTGTGGACCGGCGAACAGCCGTCCTCATGCGCTCGCTCAGGCAAAGGGACGCACTCAGCGTGAGCATTGATAGTGAAACAAATCAGGTTTCTGTCGAAGGACATGAAATCGGCGAACTTCTTGGCTTTTCTTTCCGTGTGGAAGCAGGAGCTGCTGGTGATGATCAGAAAACGCTTAAGGCTGCTGCTGAAACTGCTTTGCAGATTGAGTTGACGCGCCGGGCTAAACTGTTCGCAAACGTGGGGTATAAAACGCTCGAATTCAACTTTGACGACGGCCTCGCGCTGCCAAAGCTAATGTGGGAAGGTGCTGCAGTTGCGACCGTCCACGATAGCGGTGCGCTGTTTGCGCCGCGTGTCAAGCTTGTGCAAAGCTCTCTCCTTCAAGGGGATAATGCTGATCTAGTACGTGAGAAAGCCCAAGAGTGGCTTGATACACGTGTCTCTGAGAAGCTTGAGCCGCTTGTTAAGCTTGCTCAGGAGCTGAACGGTGATGTTGAGCCACCAGAAGGTGCTGTTGCCCTCTCAGGCCTGGCACGCGGTGTTGCTTTCCGCTTACTTGAGCATTACGGCGTTATGTCACGTGAAAAAGTTGACAGCGATATGCGTCAGCTTGATCAAGATGCGCGGAAAGGCCTGCGCAGGTTTGGTATTCGTATTGGTGCCTCTAACCTTTATATCCCTATTGTTATGAAGCCACATGCGACAGAGTTACGTCTCGCTATGTGGGCGATGACTGACAAAAAAGAAGGTCTGCCTGCTATTCCAACACCTGGTATGGTTTGGGTTGATACGCAGGAAAATGCCCCGAGTGAGTTTTATGAGCTAGCTGGCTTTAAGCCAGTTGGTAAAAAAGCTGTGCGGATGGACATGTTTGAACGTCTCGCAGATGCTGTGCGACCGCTTGGTCAGAACCGCGACTGGTTTGAAGTAACCCCTGAAATAATGGGCCTCGTTGGTTTATCAGGTGCGGACTTCTCCGAAGTGATGCAAGCTGCAGGCTATAAGCATGAAGTTCGTCAGGTTGCACCAGCACCGAAAGAGGTTCCTGCTGCTGAGGCCGGGCTTGAAGAGGTAAAAGTAGAAGATTCAACGGCTACTACTACGGAGCCTGAGACTGCAGAAGTGGTTGCGGAATCTGTTATTGAAGAAGCTCCGGCGGTAGACGTTGTTGCCGAAACACCAGAGGTAGTTGAACCTTCTGAGGGTGCAAGCCCTGAAGGTGATGTCGAGCCTGAAGAAGTATTGGTTGAACGGTACTATTTCATGTGGGCACCAAAGCGTCGTCCGCGGCCTGAACCTGCAAAAGCCGGTACACGAAATAGGGGCCGAAATAATAACGCTGGTGGAGAAAATGGTGCGCGGCGCCCTGCTAAAGGAGCATCTAAAGGTAAAGGTGCGAAGTTCGCAGGGGCAAGCCGTCCCCCTAAACGTGAGAAAAAAGCAGATCCTGATTCGCCGTTTGCGGCACTCGCTGGTTTGAAGGATGCGCTTGCTAAAAAATAGCAACTTTTCGTGATATGGCTGAACTCATAAATAAGATACGGGCGGACAAATGGCTTTGGTACGCCCGTTTCTTTAAGACACGAACACTAGCATCTCAGCTGTGTAAATCCGGAAAATTGCGTATCAACGGCGAACGTGTTTCAAAAGCTAGTGTCACAGTTCAGGTTGGTGATGTCTTGACCTTTTCAAAGGTAAATGACATCAAAGTGGTGCAACTCTTGGCTCTTGGTGAGCGTCGGGGGCCTGCAACTGAGGCTCAAACTCTTTATGATGACCAGTCTCCCGCTATGCCGACTAAAGCGGAAGCACAGGAGAAATCAATAAAAGAGGGTGCTTCAGTAATTCGGGAAACTGGTGCTGGGCGACCAACAAAAGCGGAACGCCGTGCAACTGACAAGCTAATGGGTAGGGATTAGTTAGAAATTATCATCTGAATATCATTGCCGATCGTGCCTTGTTTGGGCATAAAAACTAAAAGCCAGCCCTTGAGTGGTTTTTGAGGAAATAGAAGGAGACGTTGATGACGTACGTCGTCACTGAAGCCTGCATTAAATGCAAATATACGGACTGCGTTGAAGTGTGTCCGGTGGACTGTTTTTATGAGGGCGAAAATACTCTCGTAATTAATCCTAATGAATGTATTGATTGCGGCGTGTGTGAACCAGAATGCCCGGCGGAAGCAATTTTGCCTGATACTGAAGATGGCTTAGAGGCAATGCTTGAGCTGAATACCAAATATTCGGAAGAATGGCCGAATATCACTGCGAAGAAAGATCCGTTGCCGGATGCTGACGAGTGGAATGGTAAAGAAGACAAAATGGAACATTTTTCAGAAAAGCCGGGTGAAGGCGACTAAGCTTTAGTGTTTGCTGTCAGGGCAAAGCCTTAAATTAAATATTAAAAGCTGGGTTGGTTTACCTGGCTTTTATTGCTTATTTGACCGAATCAAACTGAGATTTCTGCGACATTTCTGCTTTACCCTACATTTTTTGTGAAAAATGTGTTACAATCCCTCTTGTGGCGCAGGCTGTTTTGAAGAAACGGTTCCTGTAGCGGGTGGTCAAAACCACCATATTTTAATCTTTGCCGGTGAAGCGGTTTGGTTGTGTATCTTGATAGGATGCTCACCGTAGTTCACTGGTGTTTTGTTTGGGAATTTACCATTTTGGAAAATTCCCAGGGGTTTCCGCAGCCTTATGCGAATGTGGTTGCGTATGAAACTATTATTTCACTGGTTCATTGTCGGGATCAGCCGGTGAAATGGATTTGTTAGGAAGGACTGTACATTAGTATGGCTAAATCATCTAAAAATACCTACGCAATTGGCGATTATATCGTATATCCAAAACATGGCGTAGGCCGAATCACTGAGCTTGAAGCCCAAGAAATTGCTGGTCTACGACTTGAGCTATATGTGATTCGCTTTGAAAAAGAGCGTATGACGCTCCGTGTTCCTACAAATAAAGCTGAATCAAGTGGTATGCGACGCTTATCTTCAGATGCGACGCTCAAAGAAGCTTTCACAACACTTAAAGGTAAAGCGCGCATCAAACGTACTATGTGGAGCCGTCGCGCACAGGAATATGAGGCCAAGATCAATAGTGGTGATCTTGTTTCAATTGCTGAAGTTGTACGTGATTTGCACAGAGGCGCTGATCAGCCAGAGCAATCATACAGCGAACGCCAAATATACGAGTCTGCTCTTGGCCGTCTAGCACGGGAGCTCGCTGCTGTTGAAGAGATCGACGAATCAGCTGCGATGGATAAGCTTGAACAAGAGCTTGCCGCTTAAGTAAAATCAATAACTTATAGAAAAGCCCGCTCTTAATTGGAGTGGGCTTTTTTTATGCCTCTTTCACTTTTTTTGTGAAGTGTAAAAAAAATGCTGCAATTGTGAGTGAAAATAATCATAATGCCTTTCATTAATCGAATACATTAAATTGTAGTTGATAGGAAGAAGATGCTGAAAATGGCACAGACCATAGGCAGCTGATCCAATAGGGGAGGTTATTTTGGCGCGGAGTAACTGGGCAACAACTGAAGATAGGCGGCTAATTCGCTTTGCAATGAAGGCACCAATTCTTGAACGCGAAGAAGAAGGCGAACTGGCGATAAGTTGGCAGCAAGAGAGAGACGAACATGCCCTGAAGAAGCTGACTGAAGCACATTTAAGACTCGCAATTGCCACGGCGAGTAAATATCGACATTACGGCTTGCCTGTGGGCGACCTTATTCAAGAAGGTACAGTTGGCTTGATGGAAGCAGCTTACCGTTTTGAGATTAGCCGAGAAGTAAGGTTTTCCACCTATGCAAGTTGGTGGGTTCGAGCTGCTGTTCAGGATTATGTGCTTAGAAACTGGTCTATTGTTAGGACTGGCACAACCTCTGCCCATAAGTCCTTATTCTTTAACCTTAAAAGGCTTAAAGCTCGTATGGGTGTTGACCCTGATCGGCCACTTTCTTTTGTTGCACGGAATCAAATTGCAAACGAAATGGGCGTACGTCTTCGGGATGTTGAAGCGATGGAAGGCCGTATGACAGCTGGTGATCGATCGTTGAATGCACCGGTTGCTGATGAATCTGCACAGGAATGGCAGGACCTTTTAGTCTCCGACACACCACAACCTGAGCAACTTTATACAGAAACTCATGACAATGAAAAGAAAGCGGAACTTATTGAAATTGCAATGGGAAATCTGACTGACCGCGAGACATTTATTATTCGTGAGCGCCAGTTGAAAACAGAAGGGGTGACGCTTGCGGTCCTTGGGTCGCAGCTTGGGATATCTAAAGAGCGTGTTCGACAGCTTGAAGCACAGGCTTTAGGGAAACTTAAGCAAGCACTCGTAAAACAAGTTGGTGATCCGGTGTTAGCGGGTCTTGCCGACGGTTAAAATTTGTAATTGATTTGGATGGGTGAGAATGATTTTGGGGCCGCCACTCCATTCCACCCAGCCACGTACTTCGATATCTGACCCTTCTAGAGAAAGGGGAGTGATCCCTTGCTCCTGCAATTGTTTTTCTACATGAGTATTCAGCTGAATCGTGAAGTCGTCCCGCCAGTTCTCTCCAAAATTTAAATAAATAGTTTTCCGAACTTTAGCGGTGGACACTACCTGACCTTGAACTAATTGAAACCAACCGGGTTTAAGCTCTGTTCCGGTTGCCTCTGCCACCTGATATATATGGCCTGCCCATAAACCTACTTTTTTGGTTCGAGCTTTTTTTTCTGCAGCATATAGGGCCTGCGAAATTTGGACATCTCCGCTGGTAGGGTAGAAAAAGCTGTGGCCTGTTCCTAAAAGCATCTGTTGCACCCAAACGTCGTCTGAAAGCTGGACATGCGCTACCAACTGACCCAGTGCGTTATGGGTATTTTTACCGCATAATAGAGTGACAGATTTCCCTATAACCAGAGTGTTTAGTGCTGATTTTGAAGAAGATCCGTAAGGCCAACTTTTATAATGGACTTCGTTAGGCCAAAGCTCCGGTGCTTTGATATCCGCGAGGGCAACGGTACTATTATCGGCAAGTTTTAAGATATCCCCGGATGGTACATGAGCTACTATGCCCAAGCCACAATTTTGCAGGCTAGCAAGTTCATCTCCGTCAGAAAAAACTGGTGGTGAAATAAGCGCGACAAGTAAATAAAAAACCATAGATCTATGCATTCAGGTCCCTCAACGACAGGCGTACAGAGATTAAAGGGATGCAATGATTACTGTCAAAACCTTATGGTAATTAGGTTTTCTTCACAAACTGTGATTTTAGCTTCATTGCGCCAATACCATCGATTTTGCAGTCAATATCATGGTCGCTGTCAACAAGGCGAATGCTTTTAACCTTGGTGCCAACTTTAACCACGAGTGAAGAGCCTTTTACTTTTAGGTCTTTGATCACTGTTACACTGTCTCCATCTTGGAGCACATTCCCAACAGCATCTCGGATCATCGCCTCTTCTTCAGCGTTTGTTGCTTCAGCAACAGGGACCCATTCATGCGCGCACTCGGGGCAGACAAGCATGTCTCTGTCTTCGTATGCATATGGGGAGCTACAGTTCGGGCAGGGGGGCAGTTCGCTCATGTTTAATCCTTAGATGTTTGCGCAGGGTATAGCCTGAAAGCCTTGGATTGACAATATACAGTGGCCCGATAATACTCCCCGGTATGATCGTTAAAAACATACTGATTGGGGCAGTTTTTTTCTGCACCCTAACGACGCGAGCTGCTATGGCAGACGCGGCGTCATCCTTTGATGCAATTATTGAAGACCACTGGGAAAATGTGCTGCAAGAACAGGTGTTCTTTAGACGGGACCCCGATGTGTTCCGTATGAATGGCGCTCTACCAGATTTTAGCCCCGAGGGCGTCACGAGACGGCGTGCCTTTAATGAGGAAATTTTAAAGCGCGTCGATTTGGTAAATGAAAGCGAACTACCGCTTGAAGATAGGGTGAGTTTTAAGCTGTTTAGGTATGAACGCCTTGCTGAGCGCGCAAGTTATCAACAGCTGCATCGTTATTTCCCCGTTAACTATTATGCCGGTTTCCATACATATTTTGCGGAAGCGCCTGCAAAAATGGGCTTTTTGAGCGAGACTGATTATGACAAATACCTTGTGAGCCTCGCAGATTACCCACGGTACAGCGGGGAGTTTATTGCAGTGCTACGGGAAGCGGCTGCTAAGGGCTACACCCATTACTGCAAGAGTTTTGAAAATTACCATCAGACAATCCGCCGGTCTATTCACGACGATATCACAAAAAGCGAGTTTTATGCGCCAGTCGCGAAATTTCCTGCTTCAATACCAACCGAAAAACAAAGTGAGTATCGGGCTCAGGTAATAGAGTTGATCGAGGGTACAGTAATTCCAGAATACAAGAATTTTCTGACCTTTTTTCTTGAGGAATACATGCCGCTGTGCCGCACAAGTGTTGGTATTACCAGCTTGGATGGTGGAGATGATTATTATAAATATTTGATCAACTATTACACGACGACCGACATGAGCGCGAAAGAAATTCATGACTTAGGTTTGTCTGAAGTAACACGTATCAAAGCAGAAATGCAGTCGATTATTGATCAGGTTGGTTTCAAGGGTGACTTTAAAGCATTTCTAGATAAATTGCGGGATGATCCAAAAAATTATGCGGACAGCCCTAAAGACCTCATTGAAAAAGCTTCATACCTTGCCGTGCGTATGCAGGGTGAGTTACCAAAATGGTTTACAGTGTTGCCGCGTGGCACATTCAATATCAAAGCAAGCGCAAGTGGCGGTGCGTTCTACGTAGCTTCGGCAGGTGACGGCAAAACACCAGGCACCTATTATTTAGGTGCTAATAATTACTTGAAAGAGCCACTCTATAATCTTGAAGCACTTACATACCATGAGGCTGTGCCAGGTCACCACTTTCAAGGCGCCTTGCAGCAAGAGATCGATATGCCGGAGTTCCGTAAAACATTGTATCACGCCGCTTACGGCGAAGGGTGGGGGCTTTATTCTGAAAGCCTTGGCAAGGAAGCTGGCTTCTACGAAGACCCATATAGTGATTTTGGTAGGCTAACATATGAGATGTGGCGGGCTTGTAGATTGGTTGTTGATACTGGTATGCATGCCTTTGGTTGGTCACGTGATCAGGCAATCGAGTATTTACTCGCAAATACTGCGCTCAGCGATCATGATGTTAGAAGTGAAATTGATCGTTATATCTCATGGCCTGCTCAGGCGCTTTCTTACAAGATTGGGGAGTTGCGCATCAAGGTATTACGCGCAAAGGCAGAGGCCTCTTTGGGAGCAAAATTCGATATTCGCCTTTTTCACGATACAATTGTTGGCAACGGCTCTTTGCCAATTGCTGTTCTGGAAGAAATTGTTGATGAGTGGATCGTCACTCAGCAATAGAAGTTTGGAAGCGCTCAGCAATTTGTGTTGGGCGCTCCTGCTTTAGAATTCATCGCGGGTGGTGGGCCGTTGGAAGGGCTTTTCTAGGAAGTCAGAAACCAGTCCATTGAATAAGCTAGGTAGTTTCATGGGCGCCCAATGGGTGCTGCCAGGCATGATCGCGAGATGTGCGTTTGGCAGCGATTCAAAGATATCAACCGTATGATAGTTAGTTATTGCATCGCGGTCCGCGGCGATAATAAGGGTTGGGGTTTTTACGCTTTTTAGCATTGCAGGTGTAATGGGTGTCATTTTCATGAGCAGGTCATGATGTTGGCGCTGTAATTGCCATTCTGCTGACTTAGGGTCCATATTTAATCCAGCGGAAATTGCAGAGTCCCATGCAGCGAGAGGCCCTTTGAGCCAAGGGTAAATGGCGGGCTCCCCAGCAAACAAGTTTGCACCGAACGCAATTAGTTTTTGAATACGCTTTGGATACTTCATCGCCAAATGGAGCCCAACGATACCGCCGTCGCTCCATCCAAGAACATTAATTTTCTCAAGCTCAAGGTGATCCAAGAGAGCAATAAAGTCGGCGGCAATCTGTTCATAAGTGAGGGTGTTTTTGCCTAAGTCACTTTTGCCGTGACCGCGACTGTCTGCTGCAATAACTTGGTGATCTTTCGAAAAGTACGCTATTTGGGTAGCCATGTCTTTCAGGCTACCGGCATTTCCGTGGATGATGAGCAACGGCCCACCTGTACCATAAATTTCATAATAGAGATGGGTATCGGACAGTTTTAAGGTGTTACCGGCTTCAGTGTTTGAACCATATGGTGGAGCGGATGTTTCAGCGGCCTGCACAAATGTAGCCGACCCCAGAAATACGCATACCAAGAAGCGTTTGATAAGCCACATTACTTACTCTCCCTATTTTAGCATTAGGAAGATATAAGCCATTTTCTACGGTTTGCATAACATTGGAATAATCATGGTGATCCCAACTGGATTCGAACCAGTGGCCTACAGATTAGGAATATAATAGCTTATTAAAATAACATTGTATTACAATATATTAGAAATATATAAAATAGTAAGTAAATTATTAGGAAATAAAAAAGTGCCATTTTAGGCGCACTGGCATGATATTTACCGGCAATGTCTCTATACAAAAAGTGGCACATGTGCCACTTTTTCTTGCATGCTAAGAAGAATACCGTACTAGTTTCCTCAAGCTCACAAAGTTCTGGACTTTAAAAGGGTACATTATGGGGCACAGAAATGTTAAACCCGCGACTAAATTCAAAACTGATATTACAAAACTTTTAAACAGCTCCAATAAGGCTTGGCTTAAGATAGCTGACTATATTTCAGAGGCGTCTGACCAGTTAGGTAAAGCTGAAATGGACGGGCTTTTTAAGGATGTGCGTTTTAGTTATTCGAAAGGCCGTAAGCTTATTAAAATAGCGAAATCACAACGTATTCAGCAGTATAGGACACAGCTAGGTTTGATTGACTCATGGTCCACACTACACGAAATCACCAAGCTCTCTGATTCTGAATTTACAGAATTCAAGAACCAATATTTAAGCAAAAAGAAACCGCAATTATTTCAACGTTCAAATGTGATATCTTTTAAGTCTACACAGCCTGCACCTAAAAAGCCTAATACTGTTATAGCAAAGCTACACTTTGTGCAAAACGCACAAGCAACGAAGACAGAATTCAATGAAATTATTAAAGCAATAAATAAACTCACTGTAGCACATGGTGTTCAAGTGGAGTGGGGGGGACTATATAATGATTTGAAAGATAAATTAGATAATTCTAACAATGGCATTGTGGGTTCTCGTACACCTCACACAGTTAAAATTAAGAAAAATGCACAAGCAATTAAAAAGGGGATATCTTTGTGAGTGATTTAGAAATTACAGAGTTACCCCATGCTAAACCTCTCCTACCTGAAAATCAGAACTGGATAGAGAAATATAGGCCTCAAACAATTGAAGCATGTGTACTCACACAAAAAGCGAAAATGCTTTTGACCAGATTGTCTAAAGCAGAAAACATACCTAACATTATGTTGGTAGGTGACTATGGTGTTGGAAAGACAACTTTGGCACGTTTGTTAGCTATAAGTATTATGAAAGGTAAAGAAGATGTATGGCAGCTTCATAATCACTTTGAACGCTTTACCATGGCAAGCGCGGCTAAACAAACCGGTGAGTTACTTGAACGATTAACACCAACACGTTTATGGAATGATATAAGGCTACTTTGGGTTCTTGATGAATTTGACAAGCTCTCACTTGATTACCAAATTCGATTTTTAGGTGTTTTGGAAGAAGAGACACATCGTAACGGCTTCATATTAACAGCAAATGATCTTTCAGCAGTACATAGAGGAATTCAAGATCGGTGTACTATTTTAACAATTGACCTGCAAAACAATGAAGAGGAAATAAAACCTCAAATGGTTAAGCTTGGAGAATTGATTCTAAATACTGAAAAGGTTGCATTTAAAACATGTGATCTTCAGTCTCTTGTTGAGAATCAATGGTTTGCGCCTCGGTCATTTGTTGCTGACCTTCAGACCTACTCAATAGGTGGTGAATTGATAATTTTGTAATAGCCATAACTATAACTAGGGCTGACTTTTTGTCGTCCTTTGTTGGTAACATGTAGAGAAAAGTCCTTGTCACGACATTGTGTCAGTAAACAAGATATTTAGTTCAGAATATCAAATCTCATTTTAAACCTGCCCACTACTTACGGAAGGGTGGTAGGTGAATATTTTCATAGTCGAGTGCATCGCTGTTATCCCCCCTAATCTGTTTCATGATATACGTGCCAAATGAAGATGCTGGTGAATATGAGGTATGCTTTTTCACATCGATATCTGAAATGGCAAAAGGTGTTTTGAGCCAGCTAATTCTACAATAATCCTGCATTAACTTGAGGTCAATTTTTGGAGGGCAGGCAATTAAGAAGTGGCAATGAATTCTGTCTTTGCCCTCTTCAATTGCAACAATACGAGTTGTTCTTTTGTTGCCGCGTGTTGGCTTTGAGCTATTACCGTAAATGCAGTAATCTAGTCTTTTCAGAAAGTACTTATTGTTAAGAGATGCATCAAGACGAAGCTTTTCTACTTCATGGTCTTGAGGAAAACGAAATCGTTCCTTTAAGTGTGTTGTTACAGCATAAGAGTTGCGCCAATCGCCTCTTTTTAGAAACTGTTTACAGGCGTCTTGAAGCGCATAATATTGGTTGGGGTGAGCATTCATTAAATACATCCAGCAAAGTTGGTTCACTGTTGTATTTAGCCTTTTGAGTTATTCGAAAATTGATGGTGGGCAATCAACCCCGCCCAAGAGTGCTTTACTTACACTAATTGAACCACTTTCTTCATCGCTTCCACATCAGCTTCAATATAGCGCATAGTCATATTAAGGGATGAGTGGCGTGCTAACATTTGTACGTCCCTCATACTTCCCCCAACAGACGTGATGCGCTTTGCTGCGTTGGTGATGAAGGTTCTTCTTCCACTATGGCTACTGCACCCTCTAAAACCTAGCTGGCCGTACCAATAAGCAAACATGTTTACTATGGCTTGTGGACTGGTCGCTTTTAAACGCTCTGTCACAATGACAGGGCTATCTTCTGTTGTGCGGCGTGAATGCGTATGAAGTTCAATAAGGGCAGTACGTAAATCCTTGTTCATCCATATCATGCCACCACTTCTGCCTTTTGTGGCTTTATCAACAATTGAAATGAGGTGAGATACTTCACCATCGCTAGCTGTCACCATGCCCCATGTCAGGTTAGCTATTTCCTTAGCCCGTAATCCCGCTTTTAAGCTCAATAAGAAAATCACCTTGTTTCTGATTGGCTGTCTGGTTGCCGCTACATAGTTCAGAACGGCTGACTGTTGTTGTGGTGATAAAACCTTTGCCTGCTTACCAAGTGCCATCATTCCTCTCCAACTCATTATAAAACACCATATAAGAGTATAAATATAATGAAATGAAAAATCTATCGGATGAAGAAACCGCTAAAACATAAGTATTTTAGCGGTTTTTGAGAAACTTATTAGGAAATTGTAATTATCACATATAATCCCTTAAGTTGTGTACTTGTATTTTTATGAATCCTGATTGGGGGAAATTATGACAATGATTGCGTGTTCAACATGTAACCAGAATGTAGCGAGTACAGCATTTGATTGCCCGCATTGTGGTGCAAAATTACGAAAACCGAAGCGGTCGTTTATTGGAAAAGTGTTTAAGTGGAGCTTTATCCTTTTCAATTTTCTCATGCTTGTATGGATGGTGAGTGCACTCCAAACAGGGGGTGAAGTCGTCACATCAGCGGCAGACAAATATGAGCAGGCGGGTGCGGCAATTGGCTCAGCAATGGGGGTAGGAGTGATCCTTATATTGTGGGCGATTGGCGACGTAATTTTGGGCATGTTCGTCATGTTTACGCGACCAAGTAAATAACACAGTTAGATAGGAAATAACGATGTTGAACAGGGTTTCGCTTGTAGCAATCATGTGTGTAGCGATTAGTGCATCAGGCTATGCAGGAGATACATGCAAAAGTTTTGAAAAATACCAAAAAAAGACGAGTAGTAAGCAGCTTGAGTTGATTGAAAAAGAGCTCAATACTAGCAAAAAAGACTGGTCTGTGTCGGATTTGACTACTCTAAAACAAAAGATATTAACGTGTGCGGAGCAACGAAAAGAGAAGCAAAAAAGCAAGAAGGTTTTTGGTGCTTTATTGGGAGCTGTTGGCGGTGCAGTTGCGTCAAAAGAAGGGCAGCAAGTTGAAACCGCAGCTGCTGGTGCGGCGCTTGCAACCAGTTTGTTTGAAGGTACAAATGATAAGAAAATGCTTTCATATCAAGCGTCTATTAAGGATATAGAGCAAAGCATTGATACTATACAACAAGTAGCTAAAGAGGACGAAGAAGCGAAAGCCAGAGCTATCGTTGAGGCTGAGGAGCGGCAGTTAGAAGCTGAACGCCAAGCCGTCCTAAATCAACAAGCTACCGAACAAAAGAAGCAAGAGGACACTCTTGTTGCTGAGATGGATATGTGGCTGGCTCTAGCGCATGTTAATGACCAGCAATTTGTGAAGGCTTTAGACACTGCAAATCAGTGTGTTGAACATAAATATCTTGAGTATGATTACGGCGTTTATAGCCGAAATAATAAAGGGCCTGTAGCTGATAAATGCTTTCAGACTGTTAGCAAGCTTGAGGGTGAAAAGAAGAAGAAAGTTGCCCAGTATGTTGAGGCAACTATAGCTAAGCATAGTGCGCAAGTTTTGCAGATTGGGCTGAGTGACGAGGTGCTGGATAGCGTTTATGCAAATGTTACTTTACGCGCGTATCTATCAGTTTTGCTTGAGTATGATGATGTGAGAATCTTTAGTGAAAATCACCCGCTGTATGATGTAACAATTGTTTTAAAGCCAACGGGGGTGTTCTCAACCAAATATCATTTTGATTATGATTATGGTGATTTGCGAGCCAAAGCTATTGATGATCAAATTCTAGGTGGTTTCAGGCCGGTGCAACTCTTGAAAGAAAAAGAGTTTTCGTTTGCCGGTTTATACATTGAGCCCTATCAACGTCAAATCCGAGCTGCAATGCAATTTTAGGCTTTTCTGTTTGTCTGTATAGGCTTAGCTGGCACAAACTCATTATATTATTACAATAAGAAAATGTGTTCCGGAGCCGGTTTCGAAAATATTTAAAGTAATAGAGTAAATGTCGATAATAACAGCCCCTTATCTACAAAAAGTATCTGGATATTTACCTAACCTTGAAAGGTGTGCTTTATGTGATATGCGAGAGCTCTAAGGCTAGGACGCTCGCTATCCCTTACTGGCAAATAAACCTTTGTCCCATCAAATTGAGCATAGTATGTATTTTTTAGCTGACTGCTGATTTTTACTGAGTAATTGGTAGGGTCTATACACAGGAGCCCCTTATCAAACAACGTGTGTATATCAGAACGTAGAAGTATACCGTTTCGAATATTATTGGTCTCTTCGCCAGAGTAAGGGATAATATGAGCTGCCTCTAATGCATTTAACACATTCACTTTAGATATCGCACACTTACTATTATACGCATCTAATAGTACTCTCCGGAAGGCTGGTTGCCCCATCCGAAGCGCTATAGTTTTTTCTGTATATTTTTTACCTCGTATCACTGTATCTGGATTAAAAGAAAAGCTACGCAATACCGCTGGATATTGATTCACTTTTGTCCCACCCTTGGAATCACCTAGAAGCTCTTCAATGTTTTGGTAAACACCCGACAGTGCTTCTAAAGTTGCAACTTTTTGCTCACTTGTTAGCAACCACATGTTCCTAATATCCGGCCCAAACATTCTTTCCACACTGCTGTGAGCGTTAATTTCTTGCTGACTGACTCTCCTATCTGTAGCTTGATTACCCTTCAAAACTACCCAACTGAGAGTTTCTATGTGGGCATCAAATGACATAATCAATAAATCACCCATACGCACATCATAAAAATCATCCTTGATAGCATCACCAGCCAACCGCCAATTTTTTCCACCCCCCTGCCTTCGAATTGTTCTCTGATCCGAGTGAATAGTGCTTGGAATGCTTTCATCAGAAAGAGCAACTAAATAACGGGTAGTGATCTCAATTGGATCCTTTGAGTTAGCTTCAAGCTCAGGAAACCAAGCTGCAAATACGTCGCGATTAATATTTATTGCCCGCTCACGCCCAGCTGCTTCTCCGATAGTCTCTCGAGTTTTTAAGAACCAACCCAAATTGGACGAAATAAGCCTTCTTGCACAAAATACCGCGCTCTGCATTGCCAACCCCCAGTCACGTCAAGCTACTAAAGCTTGAAGTGTGGCATCTGCTCGCAGGAATTACCAGCCTGAAGTATACTCGCTGGGTGGTGATAAAATCACATCATATAATGCCGATAACACAACCAAATATTATTGATGTTATTCTGCTGCACTTTTCTGTGCATTGAAAGTGGAGGTAGCACAATAACTATTCGCATACGCAGCTTTTAATGTTTGTGAAAGGTTATCTGCTACTGCGAAAGCCAACAATGGCGGTACCGCATTACCTATTTGAGTTAGTTGCTTATTCATACTACCAGAAAATTCAAAAGCATCGGGGAAAGACTGAAGTCTTGCGGCCTCGCGTAAACTAATACAGCGAGCTTGTTCACTATCATAATGAATGTGGGAGTATGAATCTTTTCCAATATGGGCAGGAACGGTTCTTACTGGGTGATCCGGCCACATTTTTCTAAACTTGTTCGGATATCTATTTGCTGGATATGGTGGGACAATTGCTTTACGTAATTCTTGCCACTCTAGTGTATCTTTCTCGATAATCTTATTTAGCTTTTTCTCAAGAATTTGTAACCGTTCGGCAAAAATAGCCTCTGCTGCCTCAAGAGCTTCTGGATACATCCCACCGTGGGGCATTCTACGGAAAGTTTCATAGTCTCTTGGTGTATAGCGAATTACATGACCCTTGAATTGGTTCCCTGCTTTAAATCTAGGCCAAGAGCGCATCATTTTTGAGTATCTACCTCTACCATCAGAATAATCGGTTAGCTTGTTCACATCTCTTTTAAAACCCTTACCTGCACGACCATCAAGATGGTGTGTGATAGAAGGTAAGTCTGCAAACGCCTCTTCAGCAGTCATCGCCTTCTTTAGCTTATCCTCAAATTCAGCATGATCCACATAGTGATCTCGCGGGCTGAGTACTTCATGCGTTCCCTTACCTGCACGAGATGTTGAATATCCAGTTGGCAGCTTATAATCATATTGAATCTTGGGAAAAGAAATTGATGCTTTTAACTCTTTACGCACACCTATAATGATCATTCGTTCCCTCAACTGAGGTACGCCAAACCATACCGCATTTAGAAGCGTGTATTTTACATCGTATCCCATAGCTTCTGCAGTAACTGCAATCTCTTCAGCGACATTCCTCCCGACAAATTTTCCTATTTCCCTAACGTTTTCCATCACAAAAGCTAACGGCTTTAAAGAATTAACGTAACGCAGATAATCCAGATAATATTCAGCTCTATCATCGTGTGCATGAGCGAAATCCTGTTCAGCAAGGCGCCATAACGCTGCTCTGCCTAGTCTTGAAAACGCTTGGCAAGGAGGGCCACCTATAACAACATCTATAGCCTCATCATGCTCAATATTGTGACTCTTTTTAAGATGCTGAACGGATTGCTCAGGGCTGGTTACACGAATATCATTAAAAGACATGTATCCGTCCGGACAAGATTTTGAAAAATTTGCTTTATGTGATGAAAGCGCATCATCTTTTATTTCAATGGCGGCTGTCGGATGAAAGTTGGCGCGCTCAAACCCTAAACTCATTCCACCGCAGCCTGCAAACAGATCGATTGATCTAAAATAACCTCTGTTGATTGCGTTAGCCAATTTGGCTTGGAAGAATTGATTGCTCATTACTAGGCCCTGATAGGTTTATTATTTAAATATAGAAAGTTAGAACTGATGTGAAGTTGTGAATTGAGATACATTGGTATTCAAGAAAGTCGTTATTACTCTTCTTACTACCCGCGTCATAGGTGCATCTTGATTTTGAGCAAAAAGGTTCATGGCTCCAAACCCTTTGTCTGATAAAGATACAGTAATTCTATGTTTCTTCATTAAAGTAAATCCCACATCATTCGGAAGCTGAAACAGTATTATGTATGGGGGGGCAAGTACATCAAAATGATGAATTTTGATTTCAGTAATACATCCATTTCCGTGTGTACGTGCTAATACCAAGCAGGTTGAATAAGCCCAGTAACATGTTGATAGTTTAGTCGGTAAATTGCCCTTTTTCATAGGAAGTGTGCGACGAAGGAAGCCCAACCGTGCGACGGAGTGCTATGAATATTACGCACTGGTGTTAAACGTTACAGCGCTATAGGAATACGCATTGTTTAATGGCACATGTGCCACTTTTTGATACATTGTATTTTCATTTAGCGTCTTTCAATCTCACTATTCCATTTGCTGTAACAGAATGTTAAAGAGCCTGTGTAATGGTTTTGGTCCCGTAGCTCAGTAGGATAGAGCGAGTGATTCCTAATCACTAGGCCACAGGTTCGAATCCTGTCGGGATCACCATTTCTAACAAGCTTTCTACTTGGTTTTGCCCTTTTTACTAAACCCTCCTTGTGTTAGTTCTTTTGCAATTTTTGGCGATGTTGTGGTGGCTTTACCGTAATAACGTTCAATCATCTCAACGCTTGTCCCCATATTCTGAGCGAGGGGGTATACACCAACGCCTTCTTCTATTCGGAATGTCGCGTAAGTATGCCTAATAGAATAAAGTACTCTCTTCTTATTGTTTTGATTATATGTGAGGTTCAGTGCATCCAGTAGAGACTGGAATGATCGCTTGAAGCTCTTAATTGGCTTGCCATCAGAATGACAGAATATCGGCTCATTTTCCTCAGGCTCACGACCTATTTCTGTAGTGCGAAAATCTTTCAAGCGCTCAAGTACACGCGTATACCAATCTAAGCATACGACATTGCGAACACCTGTTTTACCATTAACATGTAGAGTAATTCGCTTGTTGCTGCCGAAACTATCCGCATCATCAACTTTTACGCTGCTTATATCGGCCCATGTAAGCTTTTGCGCTTCGCCAGTACGCAGGCCGCTGTTGCTTAGTGTTAAAACATAATGCCACAAGTAAAAACGATCCCTGTAGTGAGCTGCGTGATTTTTAGCTGCATTAGTTCTTTTTCTAAGTTCGCTCGAAAGTTTTTCCCATTCGCGTTTTGTGAATGCTGGGCGGGCGTTAGGTTTTGCTTTTGGGTTTTCAAAACGTGGGATGGCCGGTATGTCACCATTTTCATACGCGAACTGAAGAATACTTCGTAACCTACGTGCGTCTTGCTTCAGTGTACTGTTGCTTGGTTTCTTAGTTCCACTAGTAATACGATGGGCAAGAAATTCCCGTGCCAAGGCTTTATCAACCGCGCCAATTGCTGAGTCTTTAAAAAATGGGAGTATATGTATTTCCGCTGCCCTAATATCACCTTCAGTATAAGCCAGATCACTATAATTTGCCCTTCTATATGATGCCCATTCCCTAAAGGTCTTTGCGAATTTTTTTGAGGTTAGACTTTCACCTCGCGCAGCCTTTCCCTCCAGTTCATAATATAGATTTTTTGCAAAACTTTTAGCATCATCAAGCGCGAAACACTTGGTGCTTTTGACGATATACCCTTTCTGCTTGGGTGCTTTAATTCGAGCAGTATAGCGAGGTTTTTGGTGATCAACACGTTTGTATATGACGATAGCGCCATCGCCTCTTATGTCGTGATACTCGGAGTAATGCTGATGCTTTTTTTCCATGCTGTATGAAACACAATCTGGAAAGAAAAGTAAATGATAAGTAAATTTAAAAAATGGCGAAAAAAGAACAGAGATAATGATAATATTTAATTAAAACAATAGATTAGATGCGAAATATAGGATAGGGAATTTATATTAGGAATCTGTCGCTCTATCCTGCTGAGCTATGGGACCAAGCCATGACTTCGCGATCTTTAGCATTTCATTATCAGAATTGGAATAGCAACTGTGAGGTCAATGTACATATGATTCTTGGACGATAAAATTCACCATGTATGAATAGTTCGATCTGTATCGAAATAGTTAGGATCCATAAGTGGTTATTATCCCGTCAGTTCAATCAAGATGGTGGGAGGTGACACATGATCCGCTTTTTATACGTTGTTAGCGTGCTGTTTGTTGCGACAGCGGCCTATTCTAAAGAAATTATCTATATTGATCATACGGGTGCCAACGGAGCCCCATTCCAGTTAGCACTCCACCATACTAAGGGCTCAGGGGTACCGGTCCTTTATATCCATGGGTCGAGTTTCCCGATCGCATTATCTTCGGAATGGGGGTTTTCAGATGGAACTTCTTGGGCTGATGATTTGGCTAAGTCGGGCTTTGATGCTTGGGGTTTGGATTTTGTCGGGTACGGTCACTCTACACGGCCTGACTATACTTCTGTACCAGATAGTTTTGGCCGATCTGATCATGCAGCTCAGCAAATCATGACAGCGGTGAATTTCATTAGTGACCTTCGAGAGGGGGCAAGAGTGTCTATCATTGCACATTCATGGGGTACGGTTGCAGCGGGGCGTTTTGCATCATTGTACCCCGAAAATGTTGGTCGACTGGTATTGTTTGGCCCCATTGTGCCGCGTTTAAATAAATCTGCGGCACAAGAATCGCAAATGCTACCATATAAGTTGGTAACGCCAGCGCAGCAACGTACGCGGTTTTTGTCTGAGGTGCCTGATTTTCATGCTCCGGTATTGGAAGAGCCAGATTTAGCAGAGTGGGGGCAGGCGTATTTAGCGAGTGACCCAACTAGTAGGAACCGTGAACCTTTTGCTGTGCAAGTACCTTCAGGCCCCATTAAAGACGCCATTGAAACATGGTCTGGTCGTTGGCTTTTTGAGCCAAGCAAGATCACTGTGCCGACACTGATTATCCGCGGTGAATGGGATACTGCTTCAACGGATTTGGACGTACAGCATTTGTATAAAAAATTAGGCGCCAAGGAAAAGCCCATTATGACGATTCCAAAGGCTACACATTTGATGCACTTGGAGAAGGCGAGAGCTTTACTATGGCGGGAGAGTCGAATCTTTCTATCACGGACATCACTTGCCCGGTGAAGTTTATCTAAGGTTAGTTCTTGAAAGTGGGCAAAAATGGGTTGATTTTAGGTCCGAAAAAGCCATGTTACGGGAGATAGTTAGTAATGAGAGGTAGGGTAGATGCGTAACTGGTTCTATGAGCAAATGGCGATGTATTCGGCGTATCATAAAGATTGGCGCAATCAACTGACACATTATGTCGGCGTGCCAATGATCGTCTTTTCATTACTAATTATTACGTCAACTGTACCACTCGCGATGACTGAGCGCGGCCCTATCACGCTTGCAGCGGTTCTTATGATAGCGCTTGTGCTGTTTTATATTATTGCTGCGCCGCTTGTTGGTACGATCGCCGCTTTTTTATATGGCTTGCTGTTGTTCTATGCTGAAGTTATTGGCGGATTAGGCTTCCCGCTCGCTTTGCAAGCGTTTCTTGTCTTTTTCATAGGTGGATGGGCTATTCAATTTGCCGGCCATATTTACGAAGGTCGGAAGCCTGCTTTGTTTGATAATTTAATGCAGATTTTTATGGCGCCCTCTTTTTTAATTGCAGAAATATTGTTCAAGATGAAACTAGAACAAGGGCTGAAAGCCGAGATTGACGCCCGTATGCATAAATATGAACAGATTGGCCCTGAAACCTAGAGGTAGGGGCTTGCGAGCCATAAAATACGCCCAAAAATTCTTTTGATGCGAGGACGCTTATCAAACTCTGGGAGAGTTATGGTGTGTGCTGTGTTGAAACGCTCAGCTACCCATGTCCTCATCTTTTTCGCAAAAGCTTGATTATATACTTCGACATTAAATTCAAAATTTAGTTTTAGGGACCGAGCATCCCAGTTTGAAGAACCAAATAGTGTCCAGCGATCATCAATAATCATTAGTTTGCTGTGGTCGAATGGTGGTTTTGACAAATAGACATGACAGCCTGCTTGTAGAAGTTGTCGCAAACCTGCCATTGCCGTAATACCAAAGAACGGTAGATTATTTTTTTCCGGTACTAGAATATCAACTCTAACCCCCCTTAGGGCCGCTTGCTTCAAGGCTGAAACCAGCGCTTGTTCCGGCAAAAAGTAAGGTGATACAATTTGTACCCGATCACGTGCTGAAGCTAGGGCACTTTCCATGATAACAGCGGCCTTTTGATGTGGTTCATCTGGTCCGTCTGCAATTGACCGTGCGGCCAGGCCGTTCTGGAGGCTTTGAACGTCTGGCATCCATTCGTCTTCAGCCAAATCTTCACCGGTGGAAAAAGCCCAGTCATCAGCAAAAGCATCCATCATTTGTGTAACGATTGGGCCTTCCAGTTGAAAATGGGTGTCGCGTACCCGCGGGTTGCCATGTTCATCTTGAAGGTGATGCTTTCGAATATTTAGGCCGCCAGCAAAACCCTTGTAGCCATCAATAATCAGAAGTTTTCGGTGGGTACGTAAGTTAAAAAACGCAAGGCGCCATGAAAAACGTGCAGGATTGAAGGTGGCAACAGGTACGCCGAGCCGTCGCAGCAAATTAGAAACGGGTTTGAGGCCGTAAAGATTACCGACCGCGTCAACAAGGACGCGGACTTTGACACCTCGTTCGTGGGCGCGTGCGAGGGCAGCTATAAAACGCCGCCCTGCCTGATCAGCTTGAAAAATATAAGTTGTGAGAGCGACAGTATGTTTTGCGGTATCTATAGCAGCAATCATGGCGTCATAGGCCTCTCGACCGCCTTCCAGTGGTATAACTCTATTGCCTGCGGTTAGTGGTGATGCACTAACGCGTCCTGCTAGGCGTGCATGTGATTGCCAACGATTCGGTATGTCAGGAACGATATCCAGCAGGTTAGGGCCCTCTGGTTCAGCTAGGGCCCCTGAACGCGGTGCCAAGCCCCTCTTTTCACGGGATAAGCGTGCTCTGCGTTGAATGCGACTAACCCCAAACAATAAGTAAGATAACAGTCCAAAAACAGGGGCGAGCCATACAAGGCCGATCCAGGCGATTGCAGAGCGCACTTCATCTTTGGTCTTCAGAATATGGATGCTGGCAAGCAGCTGTATAAGCAGGACTATTCCCGCAATCAGTATGCCGTCTCGCCATATTAAAGCGTCAAGGTTCATCGTATCTCACGCGTTATCAGTGGGAACTATATATAGGGTATTAAATTGGTTTATTGAAGGTGTGTCAGGTACTTAGTGCAACGTGGAATTTCTTTTCTTGTTTGAAGTCGGCGCTTTCTGTAGCGTGCAGCCATGCAAGAGAGCGGAAAATATAGTTTGGCTGATGGCCGTTTGGTAGCGACAGATTTGTCGTGCAGGCGGGGTGGACGTGTGGTTTTTGAGGGGGTGACGTTTGATGTTGGCCCCGGGGATTTCTTGCACCTTAAGGGCAGCAATGGAAGTGGTAAAACCACTCTTATCCGTATGCTGGCAGGCTTTATTTCTACCCGAACAGGTAGCCTTACATATGATAGTGAAGTCATTGATATTGAAGATGTTTCCGGAACCTGCTCTTTTATTTACTCGGGCCATCAACATGGTTTGAAGTCTGTCTTAACGCTTAGAGAAAACTCTGAAGCTTATTATCAATTGATGACAGGGCAAACCCTACCTGAGGGTAGGCTACAAAAAGCGGTAAAGGCTTTTGGGTTGAGTGCTTTAGTTGATCACCCCGTAAGATTTTTCTCAAGTGGTCAGGCCCACCGATGTTCGCTGCTCCGTTTTCTTTTGCTTGATAGACCTGTATGGCTCATGGATGAGCCAACTGTGGGTCTCGATAGTGCCAATCGTGAGCTTCTGTGTCTGATGATGGCCGAGCACCTTGAAAAAGGCGGCATCATCATTGCGGCTTCCCACGACCCAATCAATTTACCCGGGCAAACACGAAATCAGACGCTAGAAATGGCTTCTTATGCTCCGACGAGCCGAGAAGAGGAAATTTGGTTGTGATTGATCAGTCGCCAAACTCCTTTTCTATTTTTCGCGGCATAATACGCCGCGATATACGGCTTGCGTGGTCGCAGGGCGGAACGGGCACTATGGCGCTGTCGTTTTTCCTAATTGCCGTGACATTATTTCCTTTTGGTATTGGGCCTGAACCACAGACATTAGCCCGAGTTGCTGCTGGTGTGATTTGGGTGGTTGCTCTGCTCGCATGCCTTCTTAGCCTGGACCGGCTTTTCCAAGCGGATTATGAGGACGGCAGTCTGGATGACCTCGTCAGTTCACCTGTTGGTTTGCTCGCTGTAGTAACTGCAAAAATGTTGGCCCATTGGTTCGCTACGATTTTACCACTTGTTGTCGCCGCGCCTGTGCTGGCGCTTATTCTAAAGCTGCCACCGGAGGGGTACATCTATCTGGCCGTAGCACTTGTGATTGGAACACCCGCGCTCAGTTTGCTGGGGGGAGTAGGCGCAGCGCTCACGGTTTCGGTTAGGAGAGGCGGGGTTTTAATGTCTTTGCTTGTATTGCCGCTTTATATTCCCACGCTGATTTTTGGTGTCGGTGCGGTTGATGCAGCGGTTCATAATAGTGACCCAATACCGCATTTGGCTCTTTTGGGGGCAGTAACTTTAATGACGGTGGTGATTTCCCCTTTTGCAACAGCCGGTGCTTTACGTTTGTCGCTAGAGTAGTTGATTGATAAACCTGCTAGAGAGTAACTGAATGGTGAAGCTGAGACACCACGTCGCACTTGCCGTACCTTTAGGAAAACGATAGTTAGAGCCCATGCATAGATTCGCCAACCCAGCTAAATTTACCCGCCTCGCAGACAGCATTCTGCCGTGGGCGATTTTCGCGATGCTCCTCGCGTTTGTGGCCGGGCTTTATTATGCACTTTTCAATAGCCCCGCTGACTATCAGCAGGGCGAGAGTGTCCGCATGATGTATGTGCATGTGCCTGCTGCTTGGAGCGCAATGTTTATTTATGCTTTCATTGCGGCGGCGAGCTTTACAGCACTTGTTTGGCGGCACCCTTTGGCGCTTATTGCAGGAAAAGCAGCAGCACCAATTGGTGCAACGATTACGGCGCTGGCCTTAATTACTGGTTCTCTTTGGGGAAAGCCTATGTGGGGCACTTACTGGGAATGGGACGGCCGGATGACGAGCGTTCTTGTGCTTTTTTTCCTTTATATAGGATATATGGCCCTCTGGCAGGCGCTGGACGAAGAAGAGAAAGCAGGCCGTGCCGCTTCTATTCTCGCCCTTGTCGGGGTTGTGAACTTGCCGATTATTAAATTTTCAGTTGAATGGTGGAATACACTTCATCAGCCGGCCAGTGTTATGCGTGCCGATGGCCCCACGATGCCGGCAGAGATGTTAACACCTCTGCTCATTATGGGTGTAGCCTATCAGCTCTATTTTCTTGTTGTTGTTTTGTGGCGTATGAAGCTTGAAATTAACAACCGGAAAGTCAGCATCATGCGCCAAGCTACGGCTGAATGATAAGGTAGATATTATGAGTGATTATACAGGCTACATCTTTGCAACATACAGTATATCTGCGGCTGCTTTGTTAGTGCTAGCCGCCAGAAGTTATATGTCGCTCAAGAAAACAGAGCGAGAAGTGGTTGCTTTGCGGCAGGCACGTAAATCGATGGGTGATGATTGATGGCGAAGGGCCTACGGTCACGAAAAAAACAGCGTCTCGTTGTTTTGTCGACAGCGCTCGTAGCTTTTGTCGGCGCAGTGCTGCTTGTATTGTTGGCGCTTGGGGGAGACAGCCTTAGTTTGTTTCTGCAACCATCTGAAATTACAGAAAAACAGATGGCCGTTGGGGAACGGTTTCGCCTTGGTGGTTTGGTAAAAGATGGTAGCTTCACGCGTCTTGAAGATGGCCTGACCTATTCATTTGAGGTAACGGATTGTGTCGCTGATATTTCTGTTACCTTTAAAGGTCTGTTGCCTGACTTATTCCGCGAAGGACAAGGCGTGGTGACTGAGGGGGCGTTAAACGGCACGGGGCAATTTGTTGCTGATACGGTTCTCGCAAAACATGATGAAAATTATGCGCCGCCCGGTACGATGCCCAAAAACGCGGCAGCTTGTACACACCCCGATACGGTAGAAAGTTAGAATATGGCGGGTGAATTAGGCCATTTTTCCCTCATTCTTGCACTGATGCTTGCGGTCACCGCGGCAGTGGTGCCTCATATTGGTATACGAATGGGCGATCGGCGTTTGATGGCGCTTGCAGATCATCTGGTGTACGGCCAATTCTTGATGACAATTGCTGCCTTTGGCGCGCTGACATACGCTTATGTCACTTCTGATTTTTCGGTAGTTAATGTTGCAGCCAACTCTCACACAGCTAAGCCACTTTTGTATAAAATTTCGGGTGTATGGGGCAACCATGAGGGCAGCTTGCTGTTCTGGGTTCTTATTCTCACGCTGTTTGCTTCCGCTGTAGCGCTACGCGGTAAGGAGCTTCCGCTTCGTTTTAGGGCACGTGTACTGGCGGTACAAAGCGCGCTGATTGTCGGCTTCTTGCTGTTTATCATTATGGTAAGTAACCCGTTTTTGCGGCTTGATCCTGCGCCGCTTGAGGGTAACGGTCTTAACCCGCTATTACAGGATCCTGGCCTCGCTTTTCACCCACCACTGCTTTATCTTGGGTATGTGGGCCTTAGTATTGCTTTTTCGTTTGCGGTGGCGGCACTTATTGACGGGGAGGTAACACCGCTTTGGGCTCGCTGGGTTCGACCTTGGACTTTGACAGCGTGGCTTTTCTTAACTGCGGGTATCACGCTTGGTTCGTGGTGGGCCTATTATGAACTTGGTTGGGGCGGCTGGTGGTTCTGGGACCCTGTTGAAAATGCGAGCTTCATGCCGTGGCTGATTGCCGCCGCGCTTTTGCATTCGTCGATTGTCGTAGAAAAGCGAGATGCTCTTAAAAGCTGGACAATTCTTTTATCGATCGTTGCTTTCTCTTTCAGTTTGCTCGGTACATTCATCGTGCGGTCGGGTGTGATTAATTCGGTGCATGCGTTTGCAAGTGATCCAGCACGCGGAATCTTTATATTGGCCTTTCTCGCGGTGGTTATTGGTGGGTCCCTAACGCTCTACGCTTGGCGGGTACCGAAGCTTGCGCCGTCTGGACTGTTCGGTCTTGTGAGCCGAGAAAGCGCACTGGTTCTCAACAATGTTCTGCTTTCTACTTTTGCCGCGGTTGTACTTGTTGGCACGCTCTATCCCCTTGCTATTGAAGCTATGGGCGGGGACCAAATCACGGTAGGTCCGCCTTTTTTCGAGTATGCCACTATTGTGTTGATGAGCCCCTTGGTGGTTGCTCTTGGCTTTGGGCCGTTGCTTGCGTGGAAACGCGGCCGTATTAGCCGGGCGATGCAAATTTTATTACCCGCACTTATAGTGGCTCTTGTTGTGATGCTGGGTGTGACATGGGAATATTCCAGCGGCTATATCATGACTGCATTTGGTCTTGCGTTAGCGTGTTGGCTGATGATTTCCGTTATGCTCGAGATTGCAGAGCGGACACAGTTCTTTAAAAACCCTAGTCGTGCGTTTGCTCGGGCTAAGGCAGTGCCGCGTGCAACATGGGGTATGAGTTTAGCACATTTTGGTGTTGGTATTATCTTGCTCGGCATAACAGTTAGCGAAGCGTGGACGGCTGAAAAGCTGGTTTTAATGTCGCCGGGTGAGAAGGTATCTGTCGAAGGCTTTGAATATGAATTTATGGGCGTGCGGCCAATTGCAGGACCAAACTATACAGCTGTGCGCGGGCATTTCCGGGTTGCGGAGGACGGCAAACATTTAGTTGATTTGGAACCAGAAGATCGAGTTTATGCTCAGCCACCTATGAATACAACTGAGGCGGCGATTTATCCGTTGTTCAGTGGTGATTTATACGCAGTCATTGGTGAAGCCGCAGGCGGTGATAAATGGTCGGTGCGGCTGTATTTTAAGCCCCTCATTTCAGGTATATGGCTGGGTGCATTCTTGATGGTGCTTGGCGGCCTTGTTTCTCTGTCTGACAGGAGGCAGCGTATTGGCGCCCCAAAAGGCCGTAAGAAGGTTACTGCGGGAGTTGAGGCATGAAGAACGTAAGTCGTTTTATCCCGCTTTTTGTTGTCATTGCACTTGTAGCGCTGTTTGTTTCCATGATGGGGGGCGATAGAAACCCGCAGGAAATTAAGAGCGTACTGGTCGGCAAGCCAGTGCCTAGCTTTAGCTTGCCGTCGCTGACAGCTGAGGGGGCGGCTTTAACTGAGGCCGACCTTAAAACAGGTGAGCCTATGCTTGTGAACTTCTTTGCGAGCTGGTGTTTACCGTGCCGTGCAGAACATGAAAACCTCGTGCTGCTTGCGCAAGAGGTTGGCCTCCCTATCATTGGTATCGCTTATAAAGATGACCCGAAAAAATCACGGCGTTTTCTAGATGAGCTTGGTGATCCCTTCACTAAATCAGCAAGTGATTTTGATGGCCGTGTAGCCATTGATTGGGGTGTGACAGGCGTACCGGAGAGCTTTTTGATCAACGGTGAC
>CAXBKT010000029.1:0-27520 GCA_963976155.1 uncultured Kordiimonadaceae bacterium
CAACCAAGCATCGCCTTCTGAAATATGTTTGCCCGGCACCACCCATTGCTGACTGGTGGCCGTTACAGAGCTTATATTCGGGTTCTTCGGCCCTCGAGCCAAAACCTCAATAAGGCGCGGCTTATCTATGTCAATTGTCGCTGTATAGTGAGCGGAACCAGCGCTTACAATACTGCCACCGCGCGCGCGGCATTGTCATAATGAGCCCCGTGTCACCCGTGCCGCCTGCCGTCACTCCTTCAGCGAGTATTTCCTGCGTGTTCGCATCTCTGATGATAACTTCAGCACCCCCCATAGAGGTTCCAATAAACTTAGCATCTTTTGCAAGAACCCGCACGACAATGGTCGTATCTACCGCTTGAATACCAAACGCCATCACTAAGCTAGTTATGGCACCCAAAATGATTGACTTTAAGTTCATCCTAATCCCCTAAAAGAAAGGCCATATGGGTCAAGTATACACCCATATGGCCAAAATATTTAGATGCAAATTACCGCAGCGTTATTCAGCGTCCATCTCTGTTTTAACATCCTCATCTTTTTCATATTTTTTAAACCAAGCAAGAATATTCTCAACTTTAGCTATCAAGCGCGAAGGGCGCCCTGCAATACCATGAGGACTGTCAGGCACCCGCACCATTACAGTGTCTACCTTACGATACTTAAGCGCTTGGTAAAATTGTTCCGTTTCAGAAATCGGCGTACGCTTATCATCTTCACCTGTAATCAAGAGCGTAGGCGTTGTTACATTGCCCACAAGAGAGAGCGGAGAGCGCTTCCAATAGTGCTCCATATGTTCCCAAGGAGCACCCGGGAACTGATTAGGGATTTGATATAGACCACTATCAGCAGTTAACACCTTAGAGAGCCAGTTGATCACGGGTTTTGCAACAGCGGCTGCCCGGAATCTATCTGTTAGGCCAATTGCATACGCACTCGCTATGCCCCCAGCGGAACCGCCGGTAATATATAACTGATCCGGATCAGCAACACCTTGCTCAATCAAAGCATCAATACCTGACATATGGTCCGCAAAATCAAACTCACTTGAATATTTACCTTGCAGAAGAAGTGCAAACCGTTCGCCGTATGAAGAACTACCCCGATGGTTGTCATAGAAGACCACATAACCTTCTGCTGCAAAACGCTGCAGTTCCGCAGTGAAGTGTGGGCCGTAAGCCAAATGCGGGCCACCATGGATCTCTAGAATAAGCGGGTACTTCTTCGTAGGGTCATAGTTTGGTGGTGTGATGTACCAACCTTGAATCTCTTCACCGTCGATAGAAGACTTATAAATGATTTCATGCACATCACCCAACTGCTTATGACCAAGCAGATCTTCGTTAAGGTTCGTAAGCTGAACAGTTTTCCCACTTTTAAGAACATGTAAGTCTGCTGGCCGGTCCGTTGCGCCTTTCGTGAAAGCAACTGCGCCGCCTGCGGCATCATAAGTACCAAACGCATATGGACGTCCGAGCGTTGTGCCACCAAGGTTTTCAGCAACTACCCTGTGCTTCCTTGAAAGGTTTGTGTAACCCACCTGAACCATACCGCGCACCGTCATTTGATAATAAAGACCGCGCCCTCGATCATCCCACTGAGGGTTACCAATAGAATTATCCACTTCAGCTGACAGGTTTTCGTCATCAGAACCATCTGTATCCATCACATAGAGATAGCTATTTCGGTAAGCGAGTTTTTGATTGTCAGAGTACAAATACGCTAGCCTTTTGCCATCCGGAGACACGGACGGAGAGTACTCATTTCCGGGCTTATCGGTTACTTGACGCATACTGCCATCCATAGAGAAAGCGTAAATATTGCTATCCCGAGCTTCATATTCCCAGTTATCGCTACGGTTTGCGGACACATAAATCTCACTTCCATCACCTGAGAAACTTAAAGTACCGCGATGATGATAGTCACCACTTGAGAGCTGCCGCGCTGTCCCACCCTCTGACGGAACTACAAACAAATGTGTATAGGCCGGCTCAAGTATACCCCGGCCATCCGCCTGATAACGTGCCTTAGAAACATACTTAACTGGCTTAGACCACTTCGCACCCTTTGGTTTTGCTGGCATTTTCACACTCAGCACTTTTTCTTTTTTCGGCACACTCATGGTAAAAGCAATGCTGCTACCATCCGGTGACCAAGTGATACCTCTAGGGCTAGATTGTAGATTTGTGACCAATCCTGTTTGGCCCGTGTCCATCCACCGGACGTAAAGCTGCGTTTTACCCTCAACGTTGGAAAGATAAGCGAGACGCGTACCCTCAGGCGACCACGTCGGGCTAGAAAAAGACTTTTTGCCAGACAAAAGCGGTCGGTTCGAGCTGCCATCAACCGCGGAAATCCAAAGGTTTGACCGTGTACTATCCGTCATTATGTCATTCGAGCGACGCACATAAACTACTTGGCGACCATTCGGTGAAACAGCCGGGCTCGTTGCATATTCCAGTTCAAAGACATCTTTTGCTTCAAAGGTGTTCGATGCTTTCTCTTCTGCCATAACTGCTGGTGCTGCCAGCAGGATAGCTACACAACTAATTGATTTTATTGGCATAATACTTATGTCCCCCGACTATATTTTTCTTGTGGCTCACTTGGCACTTTTACGGCACACACTTTTTCACAGTTGAATATAGCTTAATAGCATTAATCGACGAACGGAAGTTTACTGCGAGATAAACCGTTTTCTGGGAAAATAGCGCCTAAAACAAAAAAACCTCCCAGAAGGGAGGCTCTTGTAACTCCTTGGTAATCAAGGAGAAAAATGGAGCGGGCGATGAGATTCGAACTCACGACCCTAACCTTGGCAAGGTTATGCTCTACCCCTGAGCTACGCCCGCTCAATCGCGTATACGGTTGTTTAAAGACCGCTAGGGTAACAAGCATTGCTGCTTGCGAGGCGGGATAATAGCCACCAAGCATGCCTTTGCAACAGTTATTTTCAGTTTTTTTACAAAACCATCTAATTTATTGATTTTATTATATTTTATAACAATATGCATCCTATGTACTGAATATTATGGATCAAGCAAATGACGGAATCACCCGATATTGAAGCACCCCTGTTTAACTTTCTGGAAACAAACGGCATTCAAGTGTCAACCGTGAGACATGCCTGTGTCTTTACTGTGTCTGAGGCGCAGCGGGAGCGCGGCACCATGCCAGACCTGTTTCAACAAGGCGGCCACTGCAAAAGTCTGTTTGTGCGCGACAAGAAAAAACGGCGCGCCCTCGTTATGGTCGATGAAAATAGACGCGTGGACCTAAAAACCCTTTCTGACAAAATTGGCCTCGGGCGCCTCTCATTCGGCAGTGCAAGCAGCCTTATGGAAATGCTGGGCGTTATTCCAGGGTCCGTTACCCCTTTTGCGCTTATAAATGCACAAGTGGCTGAAGGTAAAAGCCCCCCACTAACGGTCGCACTTGATAAAAGTATGATGCAACAATCATCGCTTAATTATCACCCACTCCATAACGCAGCAACAACCGCAATAACACCAGATGACCTTTTAAAATTCATTAGGGCATGTGGCTATGAGCCACAGATTGTTGATCTGGACTGTGAATAACCATGCTGTTTAAAAGAGGCGATGTTAACAAATTATTCCGAATTTGCGTCTAGCACATTAAATAGGAACCTCCTATGTTGCTGATAGTTCGGAGATTGAGGCCAATACAAAGCACCTCCGCCTCCACCACGTTTACAGTAAACTTAAAGAGTAAAAGCAATGGACCCGATGATCGGCGCGCAAGATAACGCAGCAAATAATTTGATCAAAGATACAGACACAGCGAGTTTCGCCGCTGACGTTCTAGAGGCCTCAAAAACACGGCCAGTGATCGTTGACTTCTGGGCTGACTGGTGTGGTCCTTGTAAACAGCTTATGCCTGCCCTAGAAAGAGCTGTACAAGCCGCTGGCGGCGCTGTTGCCCTCGCAAAGGTAAACGCAGACCAAAACCAAACTATTTGCGCACAGCTGCAAGTCCAAAGCCTCCCGACGGTTATTGCCTTTTGGCAGGGACAACCTGTTGACGGCTTCCAGGGCGCAGTGCCTGCTTCACAAATCCAAGTCTTCATTGAAAAGCTAACACAGCTTTCTGGTGGCGCAGGTGCTCCAGCCGACCCTATTGATCAGCTTCTGGATCAAGCCGAAGAACTTGTCGCAAATGGTCAAGCAAGTGACGCCATGCCAGCTTACCAACAAATATTGTCTGTAGACCAAGGAAACCTTCGTGCCCTTGTCGGCGCTGCAGAAGCGTCTTTCCAGCTCGGTGAAACTGATCAAGCCAAAGAAATTCTCGATACTGTTGATGGTAAAGCTGCGGCAGAAGCCAAACTAACTGACCGCCTTGAAAAATTGGATGCTGCCATCGAACTTGCCGTGCAAGCCGAAAACGCTGGCGACGCTGATGAGCTTAGAGCGGCCGTAGAGGCTGACCCAATGAACCATCAGGCACGCTATGACCTATCGCTCGCGCTGCAAGCAAAAGGCAACATGGCAGGCGCTGCTGAGGCTTTGCTTGGTATTATCATGCGAGACCGGGAATGGAACGACGACGGCGCCCGTGCCCAGCTGTTAAAATTATTTGAAGCTGCGGGTGCCGCAGACCCCTTCACCCTTAAGTATCGTAGACGTTTGTCATCTATTCTCTTTAGCTAGAAAGGAAACCAGTGGCCGATAGCGAAAATAGTCCAGCAGACCTACCTCCGGTTATTCCGGTGTTTCCGCTGCCCAAGGTGATTTTATTTCCTGAAAGCAATTTGCCGCTGAATATCTTTGAACCTCGCTACCTAAAAATGGTGGATGATGCCCGTGCCAGTCACGGCATTATTGGCATGGTGCAACCCAGAACGACAGAGGACCTAGCCGGGTCACCTGAGCTGTATAATGTGGGTGGTGCAGGGCGCATTACCCACTTCGTAAAAACCGAGGATGGCCGCTACCTCATAAGGCTGACTGGCCTTTGCCGTTTCAAAATTGATAATGAGCTACCTGTTACCACACCCTACCGTCAGGTTATGGCCAACTGGGCGCCTTTTGACTGTGATATGATGCCCCCTATGCCACCCGGCGGTTTCGACCGCACAAGTTTAATGGCTGAGCTGAAAACATATCTGGAAAAACGCGGGCTAGAGGCTGACTATGAGGGCATTAATGCCGCCCCTGACACGGTCTTGATCAACACATTGTCCATGATCATCCCCTTGACGATCGCTGAGAAACAAGCCCTGCTTCAAGCAGAAACCACTAATGATCGGGCTGAAACCCTGAAAAGCCTGTTGATGATGGTTTCAATGGGCCAGAAAAAGAATTAACCACGAGCACACCATGACAAAAACCGACCCAAAGCTACTAGAGCTTCTTGTATGCCCCGTATCACGGCAGACGCTTAGATATGATAATGAAACGCAGGAACTTATCAGTGATAAGGCAGGGCTTGCCTTTCCTATACGGGACGGTATTCCGATTTTGCTGGTGGACGAAGCCCGGGAACTAAGCGAATAGGCACAACACATTATCACTCACCGACTTGATCAGCGAGTGCATTACCACCCCTGTCTTCATACATAGATTCGCCGGTCAAGCCGTCGAATGACTGTAATGTGCTCATTCATCCACAAGATGGTTCATTACTACACTATCTACGCCTGTATATAGAACACCAAAAACGGCAAAAGACCAGCAGAGAACCTCTACTAGTCGCGCCTTGTTTTTTAACTGTGATGTCAGCTGGGCAGCGGCGTCAGGCCACTGCCTAAAATCAGCAATTAGCCGCCGATTTTCTTAAGCGTTTTCCCGAACTCTTCGCTTTGCTCAATCGCAAGGTAAGAATCTAGGAGAATATCCATCGTATTGAATGTCTGTGTTTCAGCAGCAAGATTTGCTTCAGCACTTGCACCAGCCGCTGGCTCAACAGCAGTCAGAGCAGAGGCAGACATATCTTCAATAGCAGTCTGGAACTGTGTCTGAACAAGAGAAAACACTCGGCCAGTTTCACGTGTGCCTGAATAAAGCTCAGCGAAATTATCTTCAACACCGTCATTCACAATGATGCTTTGATGGCAAGACTGAACCTTACGGAAAGCCCCCATAACATCGCGGAACATTGCTGTAGTTTTGATCATTTTGTCTTCAACAGACAATTTGTCAGCACCTGCTAAAGCCGGCAGACCGTCTTTATAAGCAGCAATTGGCGCTAAGCAGCTATCATCATAGTTGCCATTGAATTTAGTATCTTCCGCATTTGAGACCCCCGTCCCAGCAGCCACAAAAAAGACTAACCCTGCAATTCGGCTAATACGCATTTTTATGGTTCCTCCATTACATTACTAAGTTTTGCCCACCGAGCGGGATGATGACCCAATTTAATTAAAATTGCAAATAACCAAACGTAAACCGAGAAACCCCGATCTAAGTTTACAAAGTGCGCTGAATGAAGTCAGCACCTAAGCTTTTGGTGCAAAAAGAGAAAAATTAGATGGTAAACATATACAGTCGATTGACACTTTTTGGTGAAAGTCTTGATCTAAAGGCGAAATTATCTGCTAAGAATCGCCTTATATCAGCGATAGAGCTATCTTGTTGCTGATAATACTTTACGAGATTCTATTAGAATCACATAAACCAATCACATGTAAAAATGCTTTTGTGATATCAATGTTGAATTTGATGTCATTAGTAGGAAGCACCAGTATATATTGGTGACCGATTTCCACAGTATTGAAATGAGAATAAGTGTCTAAAAATATGTTTTTAGAGCTACCCACATCTGGATATGGAACAGGCCCGTCGGAAAACATCGCGTCTCTATCAGGCAAGCTCGCGCCTACAGAATTAACTTTTGTATCCTGTAAATGGATGAAATTAATTTTAATAACACTAGAAGGCGGCCCTACTAAATAATAGGCACCCTTATCATTTGTACCCACGTAATTTTTTATTTCTCGCAACTGCGCAAGGTCAATTACGGCTGCATCATTATAATATGTTATCTGGCGTGGCGTGTCAGATGATCCGTTCTCTCGAAAACTTTTCGAAAGGTATGTAAAGTATCCATTGCCAGAAAACCTTTCAGTATTGAATTCCTTTAACCTTGGCGGCAGAAAAATTGACCTGCGCATAACGACCTGTAGTCCACCATGATCTTCGCGCCACAACAAATTTGCTGGCGAACCTTCCATTGCATCAATCGCGACTTTACAGCTGTCGTGTAAAAACCGAAAAGCAAGTTTCCTACTAATCAACTGATACCCTATCCAATCTAGGGTTTCTGAAACCGACGGCCCATGTACCTGACTTACAATATAGTCATCATTCCACGGGCCGCACGCGTCTGTATGGTGTGTTACACAGTTACGATACTCAGGATGCTGCAATACCGGGTCATCCAACAACTGATGTCCGATCCTATTTAACCTGTCTAGGAATAATGAACTCTGATCTTGTGCATATATTGATACCCCATCGATCAAAAAAACGGCCAGCGCAACACAAATAAACTTATTCATACCTATGCCTCTAATATCAGCACCATTAATCGTAATGAAACCTTGCTTGAGCAATATAGAGTGCCTCGTCGGTGTACTTATAGATAAGCCTATCGGCTTGGCTGATACGACGGGACCAATATCCGGTCCAATTATGTTTGAGTGGTTCAGGCTTACCTGTGCCCGAAAAAGGTGTTCGTTTTATCTCTTTGATCAACGCATTAATGCGTTTAACCATTTTTTTGTCGTTCATCTGCCAATAGAGATAATCGTCCCACGCGTTATCACTCCAGACCAGCTTCATACGTCAACCAGTTCCCGTTCAGTACCACGGCCTTCTTCAAGCTCCTTGATACTGTCATTCAAGCGCTGGGCATTGGCAGGGCTGGAAAGCAAATGCATGGTTTCTTCTATCGCATCATAATCCGCTTTGCTCATGATAACCACATCATCACCAGACTTCTGTGTGACATGAATGGGGGTATGGTCAGTATTTGCGGTTTTCATTAGATCCGCGAAAGTCTGCCTAGCTTTTGTGTATGATAGAACCTGCATAACACTCTCCTTTTGTACCATTTATTGTACATGTATAATAAATAAACTTCAAGTGTTGCTTATCAGAGTTCCCTTACCCAGTGATTAATCCAGCGGGCGTGCAAACTGTCGATCAAGCATGGGACCAAGGGGCTTGCCGCCAAAAATGTGAATATGAAGGTGCGGCACTTCTTGGTGCGCGTTGGTGCCTGCATTTGCAAGCGTGCGGTAGCCGGGCTCCACAAGTCCAAGCTCATCCGCCACCTTGCCCACCGCGCGGAAAAAGCCTGCTATCAGGTCAGTAGACGCGCTCGCGGTAAAATCCGCCATCGAGACATAATCGCCCTTTGGTATTACCAGCACATGCACAGGGGCCTGGGGGTTTATGTCATGGAAGGCGAGGGCATACTCATCCTCATACACTTTATTACAGGGGATTTCGCCGCGCAGGATTTTCGCGAAAATATTGTTTGGATCGTAGACCACTGAGCTACCCCTTTGTGTGTTCATGCTTTTGCTCAGTCATAGTACGCATATCGGGAGCGGTTTCAATTTGATTAGTTGTAAAAAATAAGGGCCGCCGAAGCAGCCCTTTTGCAAGAATTTAGATTTGCCTAAGTTTAGAGAATGAATTTGGACAAATCGCTTTCACCAGCCAGTTCGCCCATATGCTTAAGCACAAAGGCTGCATTCACTGTCACCTCAGAGCCAGACTTGTCACTAGCTGTAAACGAAATTTCCTCCAGCACTTTCTCTAAGACTGTATGCAAGCGCCGCGCACCAATATTTTCAACTGTCTCGTTAAAGTGCGCTGAGATACGCGCGATTTCATCAATACCATCTTCGGTAAACTCAAGCGTCACGCCTTCAGTGCCCATTAGCGCCACATATTGGCGGATAAGGCTATAATCAGGCTCCGTTAGAATACGCTTAAAGTCAGCCTCTGTTAGGTCACGCAGTTCAACACGGATCGGCAAACGGCCTTGCAACTCAGGCAGCAAGTCAGACGGTTTCGCCAAATGGAAAGCACCTGATGCGATAAAGAGGATATGGTCCGTTTTGATAACGCCGTGCTTGGTGGAAACGGTTGTGCCCTCAATCAGCGGCAGCAGGTCACGCTGCACGCCCTCGCGGCTCACATCACCGCCACGCACATCTTGGCGCGCACAAATTTTGTCGATCTCATCAAGGAAGACAATACCGTGCTGCTCCACAAGGTTTACGGCTTCGCGGTTAGTTGCCTCTTCATCCACAAGCTTGTCAGCTTCCTCAGAGATCAGAACATCATACGCCTCAGCGACTTTCAGTTTCTTCTTAACTGTCTTGCCGCCCATAGCTTTGCCAAACATATCACCAAGGTTGAGCATACCCACGCTTGCGCCCGGCATGCCCGGCACATCAAACTGCGGGAATGGGCTGCTGGTGTCTGCGACATCAAGCTCAATTTCCTTTTCGGCAAGCTCACCTTCACGCAGCATCTTACGGAATTTTTGGCGAGTTGCCTCGCTTGCTGACGCACCAACAAGCGCATCTAGCACACGGTCTTCAGCGGCAAGTTCGGCTTTTGCCTTCACTTCTTTGCGCTTCTTTTCCTTCACCATCAAAATCGAGGTTTCAATAAGGTCACGGATGATTTGCTCAACATCGCGGCCCACATAACCCACCTCAGTGAATTTTGTTGCTTCAACCTTGATGAAAGGTGCTTCCGCGAGCTTCGCAAGGCGGCGGGAGATTTCCGTTTTACCAACACCCGTTGGGCCAACCATCAGAATATTTTTTGGTAAAACTTCTTCACGCATTTCGCCGTCAAGCTGCTGACGGCGCCAGCGGTTACGCAGCGCAACAGCCACAGCTTTTTTTGCGTCTTGTTGGCCAATGATAAACCGGTCCAACTCAGAGACGATCTCACGCGGGGAAAAACTTGTCATGGGTACTCCTAACTCTCGTCACTGTCGGCGTCAGTTGCGCCGTCAGCCGTGTCCATAGTTTCAAGGACAACATTATGGTTCGTGTAAACGCAGATATCGCCAGCAATTTTCATTGCCTTGCGTGCCACATCCTCTGCCGTAAGGTCTTGGTCATAAAGCGCGCGGGCTGCTGCAAGCGCATAGTTACCGCCAGAACCAATCGCTACCACACCGTGCTCAGGCTCAAGCACATCACCGTTCCCTGTCACAACAAGGCTTGTATCTTTATCAACAACAATCATCATGGCTTGTAATTGGCGGAGATATTTGTCTGTGCGCCAATCTTTCGCCAGCTCAACACACGCGCGGGCAAGCTGGCCGGGGTGACGCTCAAGCTTGGCTTCTAACCGCTCAAAAAGCGTGAAGGCGTCAGCAGTAGCGCCCGCGAAACCCGCAATAACCTTACCGCCGCCAAGATGACGAACTTTTTTGGCATTGCCTTTCATCACGGTGTCGCCGACAGAAACCTGCCCGTCACCCGCAATAACAACTTTGCCATTTTTTCTTACGCTACAGATAGTGGTCGCGTGCCATGTTGGCAGCTCACTGTTGAACTGTGTCATAGACCAGAAATTCCTGTTTTTATTCTCAAGTTATTGCATCTGCATATATGTAGTAGATAGCTTTGTTGCAAGTTTAAGCAGCGAAAACACAAAAACAGCTTTGCGCGCATAGCATATAAACATACCAAAACGCCCCCTTGTATATACAAGTATAACCTGTAAAATCAGACACTTAGAGGCTGTTTATTGCTTGCAAGCCGTGCTTCAACACCGTAAAGGCTAGTTCAGTTTGTAGGGTTTCTGTGGTTTCCAGCCTGCATGCCGCTTATCATGGCGATAAAAGGAGCAAATGACATGCGCACAGCATCAGTTGAAAGAAAGACCAACGAGACGGAAATTTCCGTTGAACTTAACCTGGACGGCAACGGCATTTATGACGTTGAAACAGGTATTGGTTTTCTTGATCATATGCTCGAGCAACTGTCCCGGCATTCCTTGATGGACCTCAAGGTACGCACAAAAGGTGACCTGCATATCGACGGACACCACACCACAGAAGACACGGGCATTGTCATCGGCACGGCGATCAAAAAAGCGCTGGGTGACCTGAAGGGCATCACACGCTATGCGACCGTTCACATTCCTATGGACGAAACACTTTCGCGTGCTGCGATGGATATTTCCGGGCGCCCTTTCCTTGTGTGGAACGTGGACTTCCCACGCGAAAAAATCGGCGATATGGACACGGAACTGTTTGAAGAATTTTTCCGTGCCTTCGCCTTTGGTGCGGGTATGACACTGCACGTAGAAAACATCTACGGTACTAACAGCCACCATATTATCGAAAGCTGTTTTAAGGCCACTGCGCGCGCGCTTCGGGGTGCAACAACAATTGACCCCCGAAAAGCCGACGCTGTCCCATCAACCAAAGGCACTTTAGGCGGCAACCTCTAGCCTTTCCTGTTAGTTGGGAGACCTTTATGACAGAAACCGCAGTCGTTATCGATTATGGTTCCGGAAACTTGCGCTCTGCCGAAAAGGCACTCGCTCACGCCGCAAGCGATGCTGGCCTCGACATGGTTATCAAAATAACCAACAAGCCAGATGAAGTGCGTCGCGCAGACCGCATCATGTTGCCCGGTGTTGGTGCCTTCGCTGATTGCAGGCGCGGTTTACTCGCGATTGACGGCCTCAAAGATGCCATTCAGGAAAAAATACGCACTGAAGGCAAACCCTTCCTCGGCATCTGTGTGGGCATGCAGCTTATGGCGAAAGAAGGCCACGAATTTGGTGTGCATAAAGGTATGGGCTGGATAGACGGCACTATCCGTGCGATGCTGCCTTCAGACAGTACACTCAAAATTCCCCATATGGGCTGGAACGATGTTTCAATAACTGAGGCCGGCAAAAACCACCCGGTTTCTGGTGTGCTCACCCCCGGTGACCATGCCTATTTTGTACATAGTTATCACATGGAGCTAGAGGGTACCGACAACCTACTTGCCACCACCGATTACGGCGGACAGGTGACAGCGATTGTTGGCGACGCCAATATGATTGGCACACAGTTTCACCCGGAAAAAAGTCAGGCCGTTGGCCAGAAGTTCCTGAAAGCCTTTTTGGAGTGGCGACCATGATTACGCTCTATCCCGCGATTGACCTCAAGGACGGTAACTGCGTTCGCCTTTATAAAGGCGCAATGGACGAAGCAACTGTCTTTAACGACAACCCTGCGGCACAAGCTGCTGAGTTCGTGAATGCTGGCTGCAAATGGCTCCATCTTGTGGACCTGAACGGCGCCTTTGCTGGAGAGCCCGTGAATGCCGCCGCTGTTGAAGCAATCCTGAAAGCCACAAATGTACCAACACAACTTGGTGGTGGCATCCGCGACATTGCAACAATGGAACGCTGGTTAGACGCGGGCCTTTCGCGCCTTATTTTAGGAACACTTGCTGTTAAAGACCCCGCGCTTGTAAAAGAGGCTTGCAGACTTTTCCCCGGCAAGATCGCTGTTGGTATTGATGCTAGAGGCGGCATGGTTGCTGTTGAAGGCTGGGCCGAGGTAAGCACGCTTGAAGTAACAACGCTCGCGCGGAAATTCGAGGATGCGGGTGTTGCTGCAATTATCCACACAGACATTGACCGGGACGGCACCCTTACGGGCGTGAACGCTGAGGCGTCATCTGCACTAGCGGACGCTGTTTCCATCCCTGTGATTGCCTCTGGTGGCGTCAAAGGCCTGTCTGACATCGAGCGTGTTGCTGATGCAGGCAACTTAGAGGGCGTTATCACAGGCCGCGCCATTTATGATGGCGGTATGGACCTGAAAGCTGCACTCAAAATTGCCGAGAGGAAGGGCTGATGCTCAAGTCCCGTATTATTCCTTGCCTTGATGTAAAGGATGGGCGCGTCGTAAAGGGTGTTAACTTTGTGGATCTGATCGATGCCGGTGACCCAGTTGAACAAGCCCGTGTTTATGACGCCGCTGGCGCTGATGAACTAACATTCCTCGACATTACAGCTTCAAGTGAGCGCCGCGACATCCTGCTGGATGTTGTGCAGCGCACAGCCGAAGAGTGTTTCATGCCGCTAACAGTTGGCGGCGGCGTGCGCACAGAAGAAGATGTCCGCAAACTACTGCTCGCAGGTGCTGACAAAGTGTCCCTTATGACCGCAGCGGTGAACAACCCGGCCGTCATTGGTGAACTTTCAACCAAGTTTGGTAGCCAGTGCATCGTTGTTGCCGTTGACGCCAAAAAGGTTGGCCCTGAAAAGTGGGAAGTGTTTACCCACGGCGGGCGGACAGCAACTGGTCTTGATGCAGTTGAATATGCGAGAGAAGCTGCGCGTCTTGGTGCTGGTGAAATTCTGCTGACCAGCATGGACAGGGATGGCACCCGCGAAGGTTTTGACCTAACCCTGACCCGTACGATTGCTGACGCGGTGAATGTACCTGTTATCGCCTCAGGCGGTGTTGGTACGCTGGACCATTTAGTGGACGGCGTCAAAGAAGGCCATGCCTCTGCTGTGCTCGCGGCTTCCATCTTCCATTTTGGGGATTATAGTATCGCTGAAGCAAAGGCACACATGCGCAAGGCGGGTGTCGCAGTACGGGAGGCCGTGTGATGCAGCAGAAATGGCAGACACTCGAGAAACTAGAGGCGCTCTTGAAAGAGCGTAAGGCGGCTGATCCCACATCAAGCTATGTGGCAAAATTATACGCCAAGGGCGACCGCAAGATCGCACAGAAGGTTGGCGAAGAAGCGGTGGAAGCCGCGATGGCAGTAGCGGCAGACGACAATGAAGAGTTGGTCAAAGAATCCGCAGACCTGTTGTTTCACCTGATGGTGCTTCTGGAAGCGCGCGGCCTTGGCCTTGATGATGTAGCGGGTGAACTCGCACACCGCGAAGGCCTTTCCGGCATTGCCGAAAAAGCCTCCCGCTCAGAGTGACAATCAAAACGAATAGTTATTTTGCCGCACGTGCTGTCATCGCCTTTTGAATAACGCCATAATCAGCGACATCGATATGCCGAACGATTTCGCTATCTTTGTTGAAATCGATCACACGCATGCCTGTGCCCATGATAGGTAAATAATCTTTGGGCTTATCCTTCGCTGCAACATTCATTTCAACATAATAGCTATAGCGCAGCACAACAGTATTGGCGCTTTCATATCCCTCAAGGAGATATTTATGCATGTTCCGAGCATCACCAATATACCCTTTGTACAGCTTCAAAACATTATCGCGGCCCTCGTGTTTAGTGCCAAATGTTGGGTCTTCAAAAACAAACTCATCCGCCATTAGGCTTTCGACAGTTTCCATATCGCTAACTTCAAGGGCATCAACAAAACGCACAGCACGGTCAATGTTATTTTCTGCAGACACACTCACAGATCTCAAAAGCAACACTGCCGCAAATAGAAATAGTTTTCTCATTGGTTTTTCTCCGTAACCACAAAATGATGTCACAGAGATAAGCGCTTGAAGCAGTTATGTCGTACGTGCCGAGCGAGATTTACCTCCGCGAAGGTCTCGTAGGTGTTGGTTACTGCGCATGCTTGAAGCCAAGCCGCATATAGGGCGCATAAGGGCCAGCCTTGCCTGACGCAATAAAGCTTGTAATCACAAAACCCCCTTCTGTCTTTTCAATATCCAGGCTTCCAATGACCACACCGCCGTTGCCGTCCGGGAAGCTGCTACCGGTTTCAGCATTGCTCACTGAAAGAATTCCATTCTTCATCTTACCAACATAGACGTCCATATACCCATTGAGGTCATCCAGAAACATCGTCCTGTAGATACTGTGAAACCTGTCAAAGGACAGCGTCATTTCAAACTGGAAAATACCGCCAGAAAAACTAACCGGTGCGTCTACACGAATAAAGGAACCACCGAGCACCGTGTCTGCAGTAGCGCGCATTGAGGCCATTGGTTCAGTCCATTTATCCTCAACATAGAAGGAAGATGTGACGGACCATTTACCTTCTATGTAACTAAGGTCCTCTAGTGAGCCCTTCGCCTGCGCGGAAGCTGTGAACGCCAGAAACAACGCTGTCATAAATAGAGTTAGTTTGTTCATTGGTTTTTCTCCGTAACCACAATAAGTGACATGTAGATACAAAGAGCCCCACGACCTGTCGTAAATGCCGAGCAAGATTTACCTTTGCAGCTTCGACGCCCCCAGTTTACGACGATACTGACTTGGCGTCATTGAGACCTGTTTTTTAAAGGCTTGATTGAAAGAAACTTTATTATTAAAGCCCACGGCAAAAGCAACATCCAAAACTGTACGGTCCGTTTCGCCAAGCAGTTTTTGTGCGGCTTTTACCCTGTAACTATTTACAAAGTCATAGAAGTTTTGCCCGATGGTTTTATTAAGAACCTCTGAGAGAATATGGTTACTGACACCCGAAGACGACGCCATATCGGCCAGCATCAAATCTGGCTTTAAATAAAGCTCTTCATTTTCCATAACTTTAACAACACTTGCTGCAAGAGACCCTGCCGTGTCCACATCCAGTCCAGATTTTTCGTAACTTGGGCTGAGCTTTTCAGCGCCCCTAGGTGATACACTATGTTGCTCAAGAGCGCTGCGGGTAAGCCACAGAACATAAAGAGTGCTAATAAGGTTAAAGACAAACTGTATTGTCTCGAACGGCACCGCCCAATGGGCCATCAATGGAAATATTGTTATATCAAATACTATCAGGGCCATAAGCCAAATGCACAGATGCTCCAACCACCGAAACCCAATACCAGTAAGAGTGGAATGTGTTTGCTTAAGGCCAATGCGGTAGGACCGCACCATAAAAATAATCGCCGTGAGATACACAACCACCTGAAGGACAATCAGCCACACAATTAGCTGCACAACGAATGTATCTGGCAATAAAGAACCCACGAAAGGCAATAAAACAACCGCTGCAAAAACGGCCGGTACATAATGGTAAAATCTAAGCAGCCCAGCATGCGAGGTCGCAATAACTGCATATTGGTACAAAAAGGGCATCGCAAGCAGCTGCATCGCATATAACCACCGCATTAGGGGGCCAGCCCACACAGGCAGATTAAAAGAAGGCATTACCGCCTGAATGAAACTAACGCCCAGCACGAAGCTGAAAGCCGCGAGCCAGCGTACGCCAACCTTACCTGATGCAAGCAACATAGCGGCTAGCATAAAAGCAACAACGGCCTCCATAAAACTTAGCAAATCAGCAAATGAGAGTGTCACATACATTATCAAATCAACCTAGAGTGCCAAAGCCTTCCACAGTAGCCTCAGCGCCAGAAAAGTCAGTGCCCACTTCAACATGTTAGAGAACACCTCTTCACTTAACGCGTCAAGCAACCGCCTGCCAACAAGTGTGCCTAAAAACCCAACTATAATCATAACGATAATCAGAATGGCATACGGAGCAAACGAGAACCCCAGCATAACGAAAACAAGAAACTTAAGCGCATGCTGAATACTCATGCAGGCTGCCATAGTAGCAACCTGCGGTGTTTTATCGAGCCTCAACCGTTTTAGCATCACTGCGACAAAGGGCCCCGTCGCCCCAACAAACATAGTGAGTAAAGTTGACAAAAAACCACCGATCATAAGCCCGTTTTTGCCGGATGTCTTTGCACTTGGTTTTGGACCCCATGTCGAAAACAAGATAAACCCGGCAAGGATTAACTGGAGGTAGATTACAGGCAGGGTGACAACAATGTTTCCACCAACCAGAGCGCCAACTAAACTACCGACTGAAAAATAGAGTAAAATACGGCCATCAATATTTGGCCGGAGAATATGAGCGCGCCCTGCGTTTGAACCAAGCTGCACAACACCGTGCACTGGTATAATTGCAAGAACAGGCAGTATCTGTGCCATCACCGCCAAAAGCAGCATACCGCCGCCAATACCAACCGCGGCCGTTAACAGTGACGTGAAAAAACTCACCCCAACAAGCAGCGCGGCATCGAAAAGACCTAGTGTACCCGGTATTACCTCAAGGCTAGCTATCCACTCCATACGCATTCACCCTGTATTTAACTTGGTTTTGCCATAGTGGCGGTTAATGTTGTTCGGATCAAACAAAAGGACCTGCCCGTTGCAACTCCAAATAACATCACTGCTGCTTCTGTTCGGCATATTCGGCGTACACGCTCAAGAAAGCAAAGCCCCGATTGAGCTAAAATTCCCACTCGCCTGCACTCTCGGTGAAGACTGTTGGACCGCACGGTATGTTTCTCGGGGCGGTGAAAACCGAGACTTCGCTTGCAAAAGTCGCACGCAGGTTGGGCATAAAGGTACTGATTTTGTCATCGCTGACATAGGCCGCATGCAAAAAGGCGTTGCTGTACTTGCTGCTGCGAAGGGCCGTGTTAAAGGGGTCCGGAACAACGAGCCGGACATTTCTATACACGGCCGCAGCAAAGATGCCATCGCAGGCAAAGAGTGCGGCAACGGTGTCTTTCTTGAGCATGAAGATGGCTGGTCGACACAGTATTGCCACATGAAACAGGGCAGTATTTCAGTGAAGGTTGGCGACCTAGTTGATGTCGGCACACCTATTGGTGAAATAGGCCTATCAGGTGAAACCGAGTATCCACATATGCATTTCAGTCTGCGCAAAGACGGTGCACGCATGGACCCCTTTGACGGCAAGCTGGCTGAAACCGCATGTGACGCACAAATAGAAACTAGCGGCCTATGGTCACCGTCTATTGCCCACTCGCCAATGGCACTCGTGTCAGCATCCCTGAGCGCGGCACCACCAACACGAACAACAGTATGGCAAGCGCCCCCTAAAACCATCTCAGGTGAAGCACCATCCCTTGTATTGACCGGTACGGTGTTTGGTATGCGTGCTGGTGACAAATGGCATTTCAAGATAACCAGACCTGACGGCCATGTGTTTTTCGAGAACCGCAAAACCTTTACCAAGGACAAACAGTTTCACTATCAGTTTGGCGGGAAAAAGCGACCCTCGGGAGGGTTTCAAAAAGGCGTATGGACAGGCCAGATTATGGTGGAGCGTGTGCTTGGCCGCGGTGAAACGCTTTATTTCCAAAAAGACACTTCTGTGATTATAGAATAGAGGCTTTCACTCACCCGCCGCCCGCACTGCTGTAGGCGTTATCATTCGGCGGTAAGATAAAGCTTCAGCAATATGATGCGAAAGGACAGTTTCTTCACCTGCAAGGTCAGCAATCGTACGCGCAACACGTAGTACTCGGTGGTAGCCACGCGCAGATAGCCGGAATTGATCCGTTGCCCGCTTCAAAAGTTGCCTGCCAATATCATCCAAGCCTGCAATACCCTCTAAATACTGACCATCTGCTTGTGCATTCAGCAACGCCCTGCCTGTGAGGTTGTTTGCTTCATCATGCCGAGCATACTGCCGCTGCCGCGCTTCGCTTACTCGCACAGCCACTTCTGCGGAGCCTTCCATGGGCATGGGCAGGCCAAGGTCATGCGCAGATACAGCAGGCACATCAACAAACAGGTCCATACGGTCATAGAGCGGACCAGAAATTTTCGCCTGATAATCCACGGCACATTTTGGTGCACGGCTACAAGCGAGACCTGCGTCATCAAGGTAGCCACAACGGCAAGGGTTCATTGCAGCAATCAGCTGAAACCGAGCAGGATAAGTTACATGAGCTTGCGCCCGAGCAATGACAGCTTCGCCAGTTTCAATAGGTTGGCGGAGAGCCTCCAGAGTAGAGCGCTGAAATTCCGGAAGCTCGTCCAAGAACAACACCCCTGAATGAGCCAGCGAAACTTCCCCCGGCTTTGCTTTTGCACCGCCGCCGATAAGGGCTGGTTGGCTGGCGCTGTGATGTGGATTTCTGAAAGGGCGTTCCTTTCTAATAACACCGTCTGTCAATTGCCCAGCGACCGAGGCGACCATACTGGTCTCCAACGCTTCTTGCGGTGTAAGCGGCGGCAAGATAGATGGCAACCGCGCAGCTAACATCGATTTCCCTGACCCCGGCGGTCCCATCATCAACATCGAGTGCCCACCCGCAGCAGCTATTTCCAGCGCACGTTTTGCAACCTCTTGCCCCTTGATATCCTTGAGGTCTAGATGCAAAGAAATTTCTTCCTCCATGCGCGGCTCGGGGGTTGAAAGCACCTGCCGCCCCCGTATGTGATTAATAAGCGCCAGCAAATGAGGTGCCGCGATAATATCACCGCCGCCTGCCCAAGCTGCCTCACTGCCAGATGCTGCGGGGCAAATAAAAGGAACGCTTTCGCTACTTGCATAAAAAGCCGCAGGCAATACGCCTGCAACAGGCCTGATAGAAGCATCAAGCCCCAACTCCCCCATCACCACTGTATCTGCAACCTCTTCCGCTGGCACAACACCCATACCCGCCAACAAAGCAAGGACTATAGGTAAATCATAGTGGCTGCCTTCTTTTGGACGGTCCGCCGGCGAGAGGTTCACGGTAATACGTTCCGCGGGCAAAGACATACCAATAGCAGAGAGTGCTGCACGCACTCGTTCCCGTGCTTCGTTCACAGCTTTGTCCGGCAAACCAACTATCGTAAAACTAGGTAACCCAATGGAAATTTGCACCTGCACTTCAATAGCACAGGCCCTAATACCCTCAAACGCAACAGTCTGAACAGATGCAACCATGAAAACCCCAATCTTCATTCATAGCGCGATAAATTAGAACAAAACAGAAACAAAGTCCAGAGTAAGATACTTCCTAAACGTCTTAATGTTCAGCAGGAGAATTGAGATCGGTAATTTAATGGGCTTGTACCAACACGGCGTTTGAAGTGATGTCGTAAAGTTTCTGCCGCGCCAAAACCTGTTGCTTCCGCTACTTCAGTAACGCAGAGGCCTGTTGTTTCCAACAGCTCTTTTGCCCGTTCTACGCGCTCTGCCGTCACCCACGCTAGTGGACTTTCTCCCGCGGTATCATGAAAACGGCGCAGCAACGTGCGCGGCGTTAAGCCTGCGGTTGATGCCATCCGATCAACAGACCAATCTTCATTCAATTTCAAGCGTACTTCGTCAAGAAGCGGCGCTATCTTACCACCACGCTCCTTCGGGACGGGACGCGGTATAAACTGCGCTTGGCCACCTTCTCTGTGTGCTGGCAGCACCAAGCGCCGTGCCACCTTATTCGCAACATCACTACCAAAATCTTGCCTGACAATATGAAGACATAAATCAATACCCGCCGCCGACCCGGCCGACGTAAATATCTGCCCTTCATCAACATAAAGTACATCCGGCTGGACTGCGATTTCAGGGTAAAATTTCTCAAGCTTAGCAACGTGCCGCCAATGTGTTGTTGCGGTTTTTCCACCCAGAAAACCACATGCGGCTAACAAAAAGACACCTGAGCAAATAGATGCAATGCGCACACCCCTTTGATGGGCCGCTATAAGCGCCTTAGCCAAGTTGACAGGCACGGGGGCTTCAGGACCACGCCAACCCGGCACAATGATAAGCGAGGCCTGCTCCAGATGAGTGAGATCATATTCTGCCTCAATCCGTATACCCCCTGTTGCAGTCAGCGGACCCGGTTCACCAGCAACAATTTTATAATCATACCAAGTGTCAAACTCGGGGCGCGACAGGCCAAACACTTCTGTTGCAATGCCCAATTCAAACAGCGGCAGACCATCATAAGCAAGTACACAAACCAGTGGGTTTTTATTCATCTTACACCATTGTCGTAATATTAACGCATAATGTCATTTACGACACTTTCGTATTTTTCTCAAGCTTAGTACTTAAAGAACATCAACACACCAAAGGAGATAAAACATGAAATCCTCTGTCACACTAGTTCCCGCCGCCCCATCAAATGAAGCGCTTGAGCATTTCCAGGCGATTATGTCATTTGAGACCGATTGCTGGGACACCCATGAAAGCCTAATGGCAGGCAACCCTGACTTTGTTTTGCTTGATGTTCGAAGCCCTGCCATGTATGCGGCCAGCCACATACCCGGTGCAATCAACCTTCCGCACGGAAAAATAATCAACCGCAAAATGTCGACTTGGGACGAAGACACTCTTTTTGTCGTTTACTGTGCAGGCCCACACTGTAATGGTGCTGCGAAAGCCGCTATCCGCCTTGCTGATCTCAATAGACAGGTCAAACTGCTCGCAGGCGGCATGACAGGCTGGGCGGACGAAGGGTTTGCTTTTGCCATAGGCACAGAGCCAAGTTCCGTTCTTGAAGCAGAAGCAACTGCAGCGTGAACAAACAGCTAAACATTCGTCCTTTCACGGCGGAAGATGTGCCGGTGCTTTTAGAACTAATGAAAGCACTGGCTTGCTTTGAAGGCTACATAAACGACTTCCGCATCACAGAAGACATATTATTATCAGCCGGTTTTGGGGACCAACCAACCTTCTCTGCTACCGTTGCCGAATTTGATGGGACCCTTGTTGGGTACGGCGTTTATTATGTCATTCCGTTCACTTACAACATGCGCCCTACCGTCGTTATGAAAGAACTATATGTAACAGAGAGCGCCCGCGGTACAGGCGCTGGGCAGGCATTGTTTAATCATATTAAGCTCGCGGCAAACCAGATGGACGCTGCACACCTAAAATGGCTAGTGCATCCAACTAACCAGCCTGCGAAAACATTCTATAGAAAACAAGGGGGCCAAATTGACAAAGACTGGGAGCATTGGCATTTGGCGCTGTGATCGAATGCTCCAGATAACTTCTAAGGAGGCACCTTTTCTGCCCCTTTAGGCGCATTAAAAGAAAATTAGCAGTCACACGCTAAACTCAATTTACTACGGGCGCTTTGGGGATATCGTTAAGGTCCATATTTTGATAACTCTGAGAACAATCGCGCGCGCTCCAATACAGCTATTTTTCATGCTGACCTTCCATGTTTGCGTAGTCTCTGCTGAAGAATTAACCATCTATACCGAAAATTATGCGCCCTTCAATTATGAAGAAAATGGCGTAATCAAAGGCTTGAATGTTGATCTTTTGATGGAAGTTTTGAAACGAGCAGGCATAGACAAAACCCCAAATGATATTATTCTAACCTCTTGGGCACGTGGTTATAAAGAGGCGCAGCGCCGTAAAAACACCCTATTGTTCACCGCAGCCCGAACACCCCAAAGAGAAAACCTTTTTAAATGGGTGGGTCCCATTGGCGCTTCGCACATGGCTCTTATTGCCAGAACCGATAGAAACGTAGACTTAACGAAAAATGGCTTTAACGCCTATAAATATGCCAGCATGAAAGATGTGCGCGGAGAACAAGCCTTGTTGTCCGCAGGCACAAAATCCGACAATATTCTCCATGTGAATTCAACAGAAAGTGCGGCGCACCTTTTAGCCCGAGGCAGAATAGATGCATGGGCCTACGATCGCATTGTGTCTTTTTGGGTATTAAAAACCCTTGGGTACAACCCTCAAAACTTTAAGGTGATTCACAGCTTCAATCGCTACAATCACTATTTTGCTTTCAATAATGATACCGACGCCGACCTTATTGAACGATTACAGCATGCCCTCAAAACCCTCCAAGAAGATGGCACCCATGCTGCACTCATTAAAAAATACACTAGCGTTCTTACGTCTAGCCTTCCCTCAGATACAGCACGTTAATGACTTAAAGTATGTCGCGTCAAACAGACTATATATCGCTGGCTAGGGTCCTTAGTGGCCCGCGGAAAGATCAAAAACCATAAGGTCTTCACCCCATGTCGTCTTGCCTGAAAATCCTGTATCAACCTGCGCCATTACAGCCTCCCGGCTACCGCTCCATACCAACTGGTGATGCAAAACTAAATGCTTTGGTTTTGCATCACCAGCGAGCTTGCCGAGGTCCGGCCCAGACGTATGCGCGGCACGGTGATAATTTTGCCATTCTTCCGAACGACGAGCGAGAGCCTCTGCGTCATACACCTCATGCAACAAGATATCTACACCCCGAGCAGCAGCTTCAACCGCAGGACAATAGGTTGTATCACCCGAAATTAAAATGCTCTGCCCCTGATGACTAAATTTATAGGCAAAGGCTTGCTTCCAATCACCGTGACATGCAGAAATTGCTTCAATCACAAGCGACCCATCATCATAAAGAATACCAGCTTCAATATCGGTCGCTTCTATGCGCCAACCTGTTTCATTTGCTGGTTCAGCCCCGTTGATGCGATTATGCACATCTTCCGAAAAGGCTTTTTCAAGGTGCCCCACCATCGCTGAAACGCCTTTCGGTCCCCATACTTTAAGGGGCACTTCCCGTTCCAGTGTCCACGGTGCATACATTAAGTCCGGTAATCCAAGCGTATGGTCCGAATGCAAATGGGTAAGTAGTGCGCGCGATAGGTTAGGCTGTGTTAGTGCCTTTACGCCCGCACGCCGAGCTGCTTCAACGCGCCTAACAACGCCAGGACCTGCATCAATTATCCATGGTTGACCGTCTACAATAACGGCGGACGCGGCACCCGCTCGCTCAGGGACCGGATTAGGTGTGCCTGTCCCCAAAAGCACCAGCGTCATATCCGCGAACACAGGCAAACTAACCAGTGTCGCACTTAGTGTTACAGCAATCAGCTTTGAAACCTTTGAAAAAGGCATACAGTCTCCCCCTATTATCCTGATCAGTCTGCCCTTGGCATATCCACCAAAAAAGCTAACAACTGATCAAGTTCCCTGTCTGTCAAACGGCCAATACGACGGGCTAAAAGATTAGCGGCTTTTGTTGCGCGCGGATCAAGCCCAGATGTATCAATCGTCACCTTCGGTTTTGAAAGCTGGGCTAACTCAGTTAACTCTTCGGCATTGTCCCAGATTAGCCCAAAATATTGGATAATTTTCTGAATGAACGCCCACGACGGTGCGCCTCTATTACCGTGTTCAAGAGCAGACAAATACGCAGGCGACACATCAAGGTCCGCCGCCATTTGCGCTTGGTTGACGCCTTTTTTTTGGCGTAGATCCCGCATTTTTTCACCGAACGGGGTCATTTTCGCCTGCTTCCCGGCATTCTCTTGCGGAGCAAAATATAAAGCGCTCCGTCACCGCCGTGCTCCTTGGCAGCAGGACCGTATGATTGAATGAAAGGCTTCAATTCATATTCATTTAGCCAAATGGGTACCATGCGCTTCAATACACCGCCATGTTGGTCAAATTCATCGCGAGTACGATAAGCTGTTGGTATATCGAGACCTGTTTGGGAAAAGCGTGCACCACCTTTTCCTGTAACCACCAAAAGCGTTTTGTCGCCCCGACGCACAGCGCCTTCCACAGCCGACTTCAATAAACCATAAGCCCTGTCCTGTGTAAGGCCGTGCAAATCAATGGATCGGTCTACATCTTGAATGCCCTTAGTGAGCTTACGTTTGGTCTTACGGTCAATAGTTGGCGTTGGGTCAGGGGCTGTATGCATATGCCAATCTGATGGGATCGGCTGCTCCTCAACGAGGCGACGCACCATACGGCGCGGTGGAAGAGGCTTTCCTTCAGGCCGTTCACCAAGCGGCTTTACTGTTTTAATAACCTCACTCCACAGAGTTTTATCGTCACTGGTCAAAGTAAGGTTTTTACTTTTTTTGCTCACCGTCCAGCAGCCTGAAGTGCCAATTTTTTTGGCAAAAGCAGCCAATAACGGCCCTTGTTTGCCATGCGGCCAGCTATTTCTTCAGGCTTGTCCCCAAAACCCCAAAAAACATCACCACGAATTTCACCGTTAATCGCACCGCCAGTATCCTGCGCTACCATCAGCCTATTAAAAGGCACCTCGCTAACCGCAGGATCATCTGGATCAGGGTGGCTTGCCGACAACCATACTGGCGCATGTAACGGCAAATGCTTACGATCAACAGCCAGAGAATGTCCCGGCGTTAAAACGACATTAGCCGACCCATAAGGCCCATCGCCGTTCGTCAATTCCCTAAAAAATACAAACGAGGGGTCTGTTTTCAAGACCGGCATCACTTCTTCAGGATGCGCCGCTAGCCAAGCGCGAATGGCCTGCCCTGACATTTTTTCGCGTGGGATCGCACCGGTTTTAATCAGGTGGCGCCCTATAAGTTGATTTGCATAACCATTTTGCGCTGCATAACCAATTCCAAGAAAACTACCGTCAGGCATCTTTACCCGGCCCGAACCCTGAACATGCAAGAAATAGGCATCAACTGGGCTATCGACCCACAGGACTTCTAAATCTCGCCCAACAAGAGCGCCCTCTTCAATGGCCGCCCTACTTTCGAAAGGGACCAATCGTCCGTTTTCAACGGACCCGGCGATACGCCGCCCTGCCAGATCAGGCCTGAAACGACCAAGGTCAACCATAACAAGTTCAGGTGGCCGCATATAGAGTGGCACATTGAACCGTTCTGTACGCTCATAACTACCGTTTAGAAGCGCCTCATAGTATCCGGTAAAAACGCCTTCGGTCTTAGCATTCAGCGAAACTTCAAGAGGCAAGAAATACTGCTGGATAAGGGGTCCAAAGTCTGCCGCTGTATTAACATCTTTAATTGCCGCACAAGCATCAGCCCAATCAGCGTAGGTACCACCGATTGATGCGCCGGGCAGGGAACGTCCCGCAGGCAAAGCAAGAATCTTCTCACAACTCTTTTGGAGCGCTGGCAGACTTTCTGCGGCAGCAGTATAACTCCAACCAGGCAAATCATCATAAGAAACGAGACTGAATTGAAGGTCAGTTTTTCTCTCACTCAACAAAAGTAGCGCCACCAAAGCAGGAAGCGCCACAAAGGCAAAAAGCCATAAAATTATGCTATAGCGACCGAGCAACAGGCTAACCCGCGCGCGTTGCAATCAATGTCCAGCTCAGGTCGTCAGACTTAATATCCCGAGCAAATGTCCATTTATCGTTTGTTTCAACCGCGTCGCTTGCATCACCTTCAACAATATTTCCACTTTTATCTCGGGTCACAGCAACAATTTCAGATTTGAAATGAACAGTAAGCTCCGCGACACTGCCATCAAGCTCTGCAGCTATCACTGTGGCATCGGCAATATTAATAAGGCGATTTTCAAGCACGAGCTCATTTTTCTCGCGTGCTTCAATAGCAGTATCAAACTGACCAAACACTGACTTATCAAGAAGGTTTTCAAGCGTTTCCCGGTCCCCCTCCCAGAAAGCCTCAAGGGTCATTCGGTATGCAGCTTGCGCCCCTACTATAAACTGAGCTGGGTCAAAAGAAGAATCTTTCCGGCGAATATCAGCATAGGCATGCCGCAACTTCGGATCCTCTTCCATGTCAATCACTTTGACATCATCGTGTGCAGGTTCAGCGTACCCATCAATAGTACGGCTAGCATGCCCCATAGGGCGCTGACCAGCAGCCGGTGGCTGAGGTTCATTTCCGGTCTTCTTTCCAAGTTCGGAACGAAGCCTAAGAAGAATAAAGGCGGCAATTGCGGCCATCAAAATGATATCAAGGAACATGGCTTATTTTAGCTCATCTAATTGTTTTTGTCGTGTTGTACTTGGTTGCCCATTGAACAAACCCTATACAATCCCTTTATAGATAAGAGGATTCGAAGGAAAGAACAAGAAATGGCGTGGATCATTCTACTAATATTTATTGGCGGCCCCTTATTAGAGCTGTCCGTCCTCATTGATGTAGGCGGTGAAATCGGCGCTGTACCAACGGTCTTACTATGTGTTTTGACCGCTGCTATCGGATTATCCCTCGTGAGGTTACAAGGTCTCAAGGTACTCCGCAATATGCAAGAGGCCACACAGCGCGGCGATGCTGTCGGCGAAAACCTGATTCATGGATTTTTTCTTTTGTTAGCAGGTGTTTGCCTATTCATTCCGGGCTTCATAACAGATGCATTTGGCGCCCTTTTGCTCATCCCTATGGTTCGATTGTTTCTCGGGAAAGCCGGCCTAGCCCATGTGGTCGTGCGCAGCAATATGCGTGCAAATTGGGGTAAACATACATCACACCACCACGACAACAGTTCGATAGGCGGCGTCACAATTGACGGTGAGTATCACAAAGAAGAGAGCCAGACTGAACCAACTGTTAACGATGATTTATCTGTCAAAAACCCTTATTCCGGCGATACGCCCGAAGAAAAGTGATGATTCCAAGAGAATCCCAAAGATTCCTTATTGTTCAACATAAAAAAGCGTGCTAGCCGTTCACCCCGTATACGCCAATCCGTTTTGTCTCGGGGGGGTGGCTAGACAAACAAAAGAGTTAATAAAATGGCTGATGATAAAATTGATAACCCACAAACACCAGTAGGGGGCGCAGCAGAAGGTGCTGATGCCCCACAAGCAGGTGTTCTTGCTCAATATGTGCGTGACCTTTCTTTTGAAAACCCAAACGCACCAGCAAGCCTTCAAGCGCAATCAAACACTAAACCTGCAATCGACGTAAATGTGAACGTTGGTGTACGTCAAGTAAATGACGACGTTTATGAAGTAGAACTTAAAATCACTGCTAAGGCGACACAAACAGACGAAGCTGGCGCTGAGCAAGTTGCTTTTGTTGTTGAGCTTTCATACGGTTCACTCTTTGGTATTCGTAACCT
>CAXBKT010000030.1:0-27447 GCA_963976155.1 uncultured Kordiimonadaceae bacterium
AAGTCTCCAATGTCTAAATCACTAAACTTGTCCCATAAGCGTTGATCCCGAACAACTCAAAGGTATCTGGGCCCCAAGAATTGCAGCCGCATCTTTACCTATAGGCCTGACCTGAGCCCCTGTTTTAGTGTCTACAAATCTCAGACATTGATGGTAAGTATCCAGCTCCGACCTTTTAAGTGCAAAAATCTCTGATTTGCGACACCCAGTGAGAGCCAGAGTAAGATACGCACGAATAGCGATGGGGTTTTCACCTTCCTCTAGTGCTTTTTGCATCGCCATGCCCAACCGTTGAAATTCCTCTGGTGTTAGGATGCGTTCTCGCGTGTTGTCTTTGGGGAGTTCAATGCCTCGAACGGGGTTATCATCACGCAGTTCCATTTTTATGGCGTAGCTGAATATTGACCCTAAAAGCCTTATTGTTCGAACAGCAGTACCAGCACCGCCTTTGACAATCGTTCTGACGCCGGGTCGCGTTTTGGAGTTTAGTGCTGTTGCACCAATCCGAATTTGGTGCATTGCATTGAGAACGTCTCGCCTAGAGATCTTGTCGATTACAAAATGGCCTAGAAGTGGCTTCAAATGCCTTTCTATGCGGCCTCGGTCAGTTGCTAGTGTGCTGGCCTTCTTTGGCTTGCCACGATAGGTTACAAGGCCGTTCTCAGCGTCTTTAAGATACCAGTCACAAAAGTCAGCAAACTTAACTGCCCTAGCGGCTGCTTTTTGCTTTTCTAAACGGGCAATGACGGGATCTGTATCATCGGCAACTTCGCCAAAAAGCTTTCTGGCTTTTTTGCGTGCGTCTTCCAAGGTGATCTGGCCGTATTGGCCAATAGAAGTGCGTACCTTCTTGAATGTTTCGGGGCTTTTATATTGGACAAAGAAGGTAGCTGTACCATTTGGTTTAATTCTCAGTCCCAGACCTTTGGGGTTGTCATCCCAGAGGCGCATTTCTTTTTCTGCGGCTTTGATCGTCTTGGTGATCAGTCCAATTGATAGTCCACTCATATAACCCCCAATCTGGCTTCTGCCTCAATGAGCAAAAGGCCATTTTAGGGCACCTCTGGGGCACCCCGGGGCACCTATAGGGCACCCAAATGCGGTAAACTTTCTCTAATCGTAAAAATATAGAGTAAGTTTGGGTATGCTATTAAGTGTATATAAATAAAGCAATAAGTAAGATTTAGTAAGCTCAAGAAAGCCAAATTAATGACTTTGAGGTTTCCCTCCGAAGGCAGAGGTTCGCGCGTTCGAATCGCGCCGGGTGCACCATTATTTCAAAAAGTTTAGGATGGCTACGCCAACAAAGTTGGCGATCACGTACCCCAGCATACCTGTGGTTATTGCTGGGGTTATTAGGTTTTTCCAGCCTTTAGACGTTGCGATTCCGGCAGTTGCTGCTGCGCCGACAAGGGCAGCACCTGAAGCAATGATTGTTTCAGCCAGATCAAGTTTGAACACCCGTGCGAGTAAGAGTGTGGCGGTGATATGGAAAGTCACAATGAACATGCCAAATAGGAAATAGGTAAAAGCAGAATCTGCAAATTCCGTAGCGTTTGTCCCCGCACCAATGACGGCAAAAAATAGATACATACACACCATGCCCAGTTCAAAGTCGCCAGTCAGACGAGCCATTTGTTTAGGCACAAGGTTGGCAATAACCACTGTGATGAGCGTAATAAAAAACAGACTGTAATTTGAAAGCCCTGTGGTGTCCGCAATGTAGGTCCCTATCGCGCAAATCACAGCACTTAATCCAAGGGCGGCAGTTGTTTGTCTTAATCGAAATTCAGGGCGTATATCGTTGTTTTGGGATTGTTCGGTTTGCAGGTCAGATTGTCCGTGATCTCGCAGTGTATAATGGCGGCTTATCCAACTGAGTGACGGGATAATAATGAGGGCCATCAGGGCAAGAATACTAACTGGAGCACTGGGGCTGAGAATTGTACCAAACTCGGTTGTTGATAGCTCAGCAACCTCAGCGATGGCGACAAAATTTACCATGCCGCCAATGAAAGTACCGCCGTAAACACCCGCGATTTTTGGACCAATTTCACCAAGGTCAAATAGATAGAAACCAACAACTGCGCCAACAGCCGTGGTAACAGAGGCAAGTAAGAATATCGGTAAAACCATACCGCTTTCTTGAAAGATTTGACGGATATTTGCTCGGTACAGCAAAAGCGGCACACCAAGAGGCATGATATAGCCACCAACAAAATCATAGATAGGGGCTTTTAACGGGATAAAGCCCACATTGGAGAGAAAAATGCCTGCTACAAGCACCCAGACAACGCCGGGAATTTTTCTTGCGATAGCATTTTTGTCAGCCCAGAAGCCCAAGAAGGCCAAGCCGAATATAATGGCCACTAATGCAAAAATATTTTCCTGTGAAATTAGTGGCATAGATACTTCCTTACTCAATCGAAGCCCCGAGCTTCAATACACATCCCATAAAGCTCATGCTAGCGACAGACCGCATATAGGCAAATGAGCTTTTTTATAGTCTGCATCAGCCACGCTCATGGTCGAAGGGCCTAGTATGGCTCCATATCTATAAGGGAAGCTAAACAATAGTGAGATTTCTTCATCTGTGTTTATGCCTTTAAGCATCTAGCATCGGTCTATCGTCATATGATTATGGAAGGCAAGGTTATGAATGGTGAAGAGGCTATTCTCATTACAGGTTGTGGGCGTGGTCTGGGACTTGCCTTAGCTAAAGTTTTGGCGGTTACGCCATACCGAGTTTTTGCTGGCCTACGGGATATGGCTGACGCTGATAATCTCCCGGCGTCTGTTGTGCCTTTAGCTCTCGATGTAACGAACAAACAGCATATAGCTGATGCACTTCATAAGATTGAGCAATCTGGCTGTGTCGTGAAGGCATTGGTGAATAATGCGGGCCTGCATGTTGATGGGCCAGTAGAGTGCGTGCCCGAAGCAAATGTGAGGCGGGTTTTTGAGGTAAATTTCTTCGGGATGCTTGCTGTTACGCGTGCTTTTCTTCCTCTCATGCGGCGTCAAAAGGGTGGGCAAATATTGATGCTCTCTTCACTTTCTGGCCTTATTGCTCTGCCGGGGGATGGTATTTATGCGGCCAGCAAATATGCCTTGGAGGCTGTTTCAGAAAGCCTTGCGATTGAGGTGGAGCCTTGGAATATAAATGTTACGCTCTTGGAACCGGGGGCTTATGCAACAGACTTGCTTAGGGCAGGGGATAAAAATAATTCCTCAGCTATTTATGCAAAAATGCTTCCTGATGAAGGCGGGCCCTCACTGGCGCCGCCCGCACTTGAGGCAGCGATAGAAATTGCGAGTTTGATTGAAAACCCGACTATAGAAATGCGGCATGCAATTGGTGATCAAGCGCGCGAGATACTGCCGAAGATCCAACTTACGCCGCAACAGGCAAGGCGTGACTTTATCCTTAGTGCGTCAGGTGCGGAGCGCTGGGTTCAATCTAAGCAGTAACTTATGCGCTTTTTTGCCTAGTAATCAGAAATTCTAATAGCTGATGAGATTCAGTCATTTGTACGTATGGACCCGGGCGCGATATCCAAATGAGATAGAGAGTTTTCTAACGAAATTCTGGGCGTGGTCGGAAACCGCGCGTGATTACCAAATAGGGCTGAAAGAAATCCATGAAAGAGTTTGATGTCGTTGTTGCGGGCGGTGGTGTGAATGGTTTGTCGTGTGCGAGTTTACTTACCAAAAAGGGCCTGAATGTTTGTGTGGTAGAGCGCAATGAGTGGGTTGGCGGCGGCGCTGTTACGCGTGAGGTTACTGTACCCGGCTTTAAGCACGACATGTTTGGCTCTTCTCATGTTTGGATACACTGCAATCCTGATTTTAAGGAAATTAGGCCAGAACTTGAAAAGCATGGCCTTAAATATATCTGGTCAGATGAGCAGATCACAGGCCATCCGGATCAAAACGGTGGCCCGGGCATTGTTATCTACAAAGACATCGATAAAACAGTTGAAAGTATAGCGGCTTATTCCCGTAAAGACGGAGAGCGTTACCGCGATGTGTATGAAGAGTTTGCGGCCATCAAAGACGGCTTTCTGAAGGCGTTTTTCTCGCCGCCAGTGCCGCCAAGTTATATGGCTCAGGCCATGGAAAACAGCGTTGAAGGTTTGCAGCGCCTTCAGGAGTTTTCCTTGAGTGCACGTGCATGGGTTGACCATAATTTTGAAGACCCTTTTGTACGCGGGGTGATGCTCAATTGGGCGATGGCACCGCAGATACTCCCTGAGCAAGAAGGTGCAGGGCAGTCATTTTATATCATGATTCCGGCTATTCATGTGTTTGGGCAATCTATTCCAGAAGGTGGAAGTCAAGGGCTTCCTGACGCGATGAAACGCTATATTGAGGCTAGCGGCGGCGAGGTGCTTACCGGGGTTTCTGTGAAGAAACTGATTGTGGAAGGCGAGGCTTGTGTTGGACTAGAGCTGGAATCTGGTGAGACAATTATGGCACGCAAGGGTGTTGTCTCAGCGCTTGAGCCGAAGCAGACATTTTTAAAGTTGGTTGGTGAAGAAAACCTCAAGCCAGATTTCAAGCAGAAAGTTGAACGTTTTTCCTTTGGCAAAATTACAATTTGCCGCGTGCACTATGCTCTGAAGGAAGCACCTCGTTTTACCAACGGCGCGCTTATGAGTAGTTGTCCGTTCCATAGGATTGTCGATTCAGAACAGCAATTATTAAAACAATATGCTGAAATTGCGCAGGGTATCCCGCCGTCTGATCCCTTCCTGTGGAGTGCTTGCTGGACACTGGTTGATCCCACTCGTGCGCCAAAAGGCCAACACACACTTATCTTTGATACGTTTGTTTCAAATTGGCTACAGGACGGCATAACTTGGGACGATATTCGAGAGGATTATGTGGATACTGTGCTCTTGCCGAAATTGCAGCAGTATGCGCCGAACATAAACGAAGATAACATTCTAGGCCGTTACATCGAAACGCGAGAAACGCTTGAGGCAGCAAACCCAAGCTTTGTTGACGGTGTGACAACGGGCGGCGAACGCATTCAGGCGCAGTTGGGCTATTTTAGGCCGTTTCCCGGTTACGCGCACTATAGATCCCCAATTCGTAATCTTTATATGACTGGCCCGCACTGCCATCCGGGCGGCGCTATTTCAGCGATGGGCACTATCACAGCGAATGTGATGCTTGAAGATTTCGGCATGCAGAAAAATGACTATTAAATCAGTGAGTACATCATGAATAAATTATCTGAACCATCTAAGAAAATTGAGAAGTATACGGCGCTGGTTATACAGCCTGCAGTGACAATTTCTGATGACCAGTCAGCGGTTCAGAAGAACCTAGACCGTGTGTGTAACATGATTGATTTCAGTGTTGGTTACCACTGGGAACTACCTGCGCGGCTTGTTGTTCTGCCTGAGTATTTCATGCAGGGGGTGACAACACCGGGCAAGGGTGAGGACGGTCTTGAAGGCTTTATGAAGAAAGCCGTGACATTTGATGGACCTGAAATTGGGCGTCTGTGTGAAAAAGCCAAAGAGTATAATATTTTCATCTCCGGCGGCGGCATCATTGAGCGTGTGCCGGAGTTTCCGGATCGCTGGTTTAACTCTGCTTTCATTATTGGCCCATGCGGGAACGTAATCCTTAAGTACCATAAATGGCATATCAATGCGTCACTGGGCCTTGGCACAAGCCCGCACGATATTCTTGATGAATATAAAGAAGTTTTTGGCGGGGATATTAAAGACCTGTTCCCGGTTGTGGATACCGAAATTGGCAAGCTCGGCACGATGACATGCCATGATGGCTGCACGCCGGAAGTATCCCGCGCGCTTGGTTATAATGGCGCTGAGGTTATTTGCCATCCGGGCGCTATTCAAGAAGTGGAAGGCGTGAATGAACCTTGGGATTTTTGGACCTTCACTCGCCGCGCACGAGCCCACGACAATATGTGTTATTTGCTTGGTTCTAACTGGGGCACGGTTGAGCATAAATTTTACCCAAAAGCATTTTGTCCGGGGCATTCTTTCATTATTGATTATACGGGCCTTGTCCTTCGCCGTGCTGATTATCCTGAGGAACAGGTGATTAGTTGCCCGATAGATATTGAATCGCTCCGTGAGCACCGTTCACGCTGCAATCACAACACATGGGTGGATTTGCGGACCGAGGGTTTCAAGCAGATTTACGAAAACCCTATCTATCCGCCAAATCAATTCCCATCAGGTAAACCGCCGCAAAATTTGGCGGATAAGATGAAGCCTCTCAGGGAAGTGTTCTTGGATATCTATGGACGCGGGCAGTTTACGCCGCCAGCCGGAAAAACCGTAGAAGATATGGCAAACCTGCATGAACAACGTATCCGGGCGGCGCAAAAAATTGGCCTCTTGAGGGAGGACTAGACATGAGGGTTGTTAGCAAACTAGCCAATATGACCCTTACTGTTGGTAAGGTTTACAGAGAAGGGCACAAGCTCGTCATAACTAACGAGGGCGGAGAAGGTTTGCCTACGAAGGTCTATGTGCGCCCGAATGATATCACGGGATCACTTAAAGCAATTTTTAGTAGTTTGTCGGCGCTTGGTTTCTTGCTGCTTTTACCGTGGCATTATTTTCGTGATAGCGGGCAAGAAGATACTTCGTCGGGCCTTGCGACAGGTAAAGACCTGAACAACCCCTGGAAGTAAAGATCCATGATTGAGAATGGGCTTGGGAGCTACAGATATGGATGAAGTACCAAAGGTAGTTGGTTTTGGTGAAGTGATGTTGCGTCTTAAGCCACCAGCACATGAACGCTTGCTTCAGACCCCAAACTTGGAGGCCCGTTTTGGCGGCTCAGAGTATAATGTTCTGGCATCGCTCTCTCAATTTGGTCTCAGGACCACCCTTGTCGGGGCTGTACCAGATAATGAATTGGGCGCATCATGCCTGACGGATATAAGGGCAAATGCAGTCGGTACGGAACACATGCTTATCAGTGGCGATAGGCTGGGCTTATATTTTCTTGAGGCAGGTGCAGGTCACAGGCCGTCTAATGTTTTATATGACCGTGAGGCGTCAGCCTTTTCTCGCTTGCGCTCTGAGGATGTGGATTGGGGTTTGGTGTTTGAAAACTGCAATTGGTTTCATTTGTCGGGTATTACACCAGCCTTAAGTGCTAATCTTACGCAACTTTCTCTGGCTGCAATTTCGAACGCAAAACAGCAGAATATTCCAGTCTCCTTCGATTTTAATTTTCGAAGTAAACTCTGGGAACAAAACCACCTTTCTGCGAAAACCATCTTTAAGGAAATTGTTGGCTCGGTGGATGTATTATTTGCGAGCGAGCACGACTGTGCTGGGTGCCTTGAAGTCTTCAATGAAGATACAACTTCAAACCCTTCAAGCAGCTATTTCACCCTGACTGAACGCATGTTTGAGGCATTCCCCAACCTTTCGGTTATGGCGAGTACGTTTCGCCAACAGATATCATCTGATCATAATAACCTTGGGGCAGGCCTTAGGAATCGTGATGGCTATTTCATGAGCCGGACGTATGAGATGAAAGATATAATTGATAGGATTGGCGGAGGCGATGCTTTTGCTGCAGGCCTTATTTACGGCCTTATGAAACAAGGTACTGGCCAGAAAGTTATTGATTTTGCAACAGCTGCCGCGTGTCTCAAGCACACAGTACCTGGTGATGTAAACCGCGTGAACGTATTTGAAGTTGAAGAATTGATGCGCGGGAAAAATATCGGCAGTGTTTTAAGGTAAGTTATAGAAAGCTATTGGAAAAAGCCCCGAGAGCAGAAGCCTCGGGGCTTTTTTGGGATCACCAGTTCCACATTGTACCGTCTTGTAAACGGTTTACTGGAAGGTAGGCGCGTTGATAGGGGTATTTGGCGGCAAGCTCTTCATCAATGTCTACGCCGTGACCAGGTGTTTCACCGGGATGTAGTGCGCCATCCTTGAAGCTGTAGGCGTGCGGGAAAACTGCGTCTGTCTCTGGTGTGTGGCGCATATATTCCTGAATGCCAAAGTTTGGAACCCACAGATTGAAGTTGAGTGAAGCACCCATGCAAACAGGAGAAAGATCGGTAGCACCATGGCATCCTGTGCGTACATGATAAAGACTAGCCAGAGTGGCTATTTGTTTCAGGTGGGTAATGCCGCCGGCATGCACAACAGTTGTGCGGATATAGTCGATCAGTTGGTTGGTTATAAGGTCTTTACAGTCCCAAATGGTGTTGAAGATTTCACCAATTGCGAGCGGTGTTACGGTATGCTCGCGCACTAAACGTAAGCTCTCAACATTATCTGCGGCAACACAATCTTCCATCCAGAATAGCCGGAATGGCTCTAGAGACTTACCAAGCCTTCCAGCCTCGATCGGTGTTAGGCGGTGGTGAACGTCGTGCAGTAGGTGATGGTCAAATCCGTAAGTGTCTCTCAGGGTTTCAAAAAGCTTGGGGGCATGATTCAGATACTTTTCTGTGGACCATACATTCTCTGAGGGTAAGTCTGCGTCGGCTGGTTCATAAAACATTTTGTCTTTTGAGACGCCGTATGTGGATGGAATGCCGGGCACACCAGTTTGAGCACGGATTGCCTTATAGCCCAAGTCGATATACTTGCCGACTTCTTCGGTAGTTTCCTCAATAGTTGTGCCATTGGCATGCCCGTAAACCATAACATTCTTGCGGCTGGCACCACCTAGAAGTTGATAAAGTGGCATGTTTGCCGCTTTGGCTTTTATATCCCAAAGGGCCGTATCAACTGCTGCGATGGCACTCATGGTTACGGGGCCGCGCCGCCAATAACAACCTCGGTATAAATACTGCCAAATATCCTCAATTTGGTGCGCATCTCGGCCAATGAGGCAAGGAATTACATAGTCCTCCAAATATGATACTACAGCCTTTTCCCTGCCATTTAATGTGGCATCGCCAATGCCGTAAAGCCCTTGGTCTGTATGGATTTTAAGCGTAACGAAGTTGCGGCCAGGGCAAGTTACGATAACGTGCGCTTTAGTTATTTTCATGGAGGTAACATCCTGAATCTACATTGATATTATTCATAGAAAGCGTATGTTTTAGAGGATGGTTGTTCAAACGAGCGTTTGTCATAAACCTGTTAGTTTTGGTAATGGGCTCAAATATAAGGGCCCGGTTGAAAGGACGGCAATGGGACGGAGACTACCCCCCATAAATGCGATGCGAGTTTTTGAAGCTGCTGGCCGTCACCTTAGCTTTACGAAGGCAGCGGATGAACTGCATGTGACGCAGGCGGCTGTTAGCCACCAGATTAAAGCACTGGAAGAATGGCTCGGCGTTATGCTGTTCCAGCGGCTCAATCGCGGATTGAAGCTGACTGATGAAGGACAGGAGTATCTCGGGCCTCTCACGGAAGCGTTTGATCTGATGGGCGGTGCTACCGCAAAACTTATGGATCAGGACAATGTGAAAACGCTAAGTGTTTCGACACTCAGTTCGTTTGCATCTATTTGGCTGTTGCCGCGGCTTAAAAAGTTCCGGGACAGATATCCTGACTTAAATGTGCGCCTTGTTACGAGCAGGCAAGAAAGTGACATGCTTCTTGAAGGGGAAGTAGACTTGGACATTCGTTATGGAGAGGGGCGCTGGCAGCATATGCAAGCTGACCGCTTGCTAACGGAAGAAGTATTCCCGGTTTGTAGTCCTGAATTGCTGGCTGAAAAATCACTGAATAAAGCGGCTGATCTTGCGAACCATACTTTGTTGCACGATGTGATGGTAGTGGGCTGGTCTGATTGGCTGAGTCATTTTAATGTTGAGAATGTTGATGCCACACGGGGCCCTACTTTTAGTAACTCCCAGTTTGTCATGCAGGCAGCTTTGAACGGTGAGGGTGTAGCACTTGGTCGGGATGTGCTTGTTGCGGATGCTCTTGCGCGGGGTGATTTGGTTAAGCCGTTTGATCAGGCTTTGCCGTCTAATTATGCCTACTATATGGTTTCTGCCAAAAACACTTCCGATCAGCATAAAATTAGGGTGTTTAAAAAATGGCTGGTCGCTGAAGCGACGGACTTTTGCACAGCGCTCAAGTAAGTTTGATATTCTAAATTTTAAAAAAAAGAACCCGGCCGAAGCCGGGTTGGAAGGTGTGTTGCCTCTAGGAAGGAGGGCTTAACCTCTGTTTGGAGGTGTAATGATATGCTTCCAAGGTGTTGCCATGTCCTTTTCAACAGTTACTTCAATAATGGTGGGGCCTTTATTCTCAAGGCCTTTGCGAATTAAGCTTCGTAACCCTTCTGGGGAGTTTGTGCGATATGCAGCTGCACCAAAGCTCTCGGCGAATTTTACGAAATCTGGGTTATGAAGGTCTGAAGCAATTTTCCGTCCGCCAAACCATTCATTTTGTTGGCGCTGTACGTTGAGGAATTTATTATTGTTAAAGATGATGGTCACGAGGCCAATGCCATACTGAACAGCGGTTGCAAGTTCAGTAGCTGTGAATAGGAAGCCCCCATCACCCGCAATCGAGATAACAGGTTTGTCAGGGTTTGCGACTTTCACGCCAAGAGCTGTTGCATAACCATAGCCTAACGTACCTTGGTAGCCGCAGGTAATAAGTTGGCGTGGTTTGTAAACAGGCAGCCCATACCATGAGGTATAGCCTACTTGCGTGATCTCATCACAGAAGATGCCGTCACGCGGTAGTTCTTCGCGGATCACATCCAAATATGACATTTGCGGCTGAACACCTTCAATAGCAGTACGGACGGTGGCTTTTAAGGTAAGCAGCTCTTCTTTGCGGCTTTCTCGTTTTCCCAAGGTGCGGTTCAGTGTTGAATTTAGTGCAGTTAGTGCCACTTTGGCGTCTGAAACAATGCCAACCTCAGGAGTGTTGATCCGGTCAATTTCTTCGGGGTCTATATCGATGCGGATAATTTTTAGATTATCATCAACACCCCAATATTGTTGCTGGAGCTGTAAGCGTGTGCCAATACCGATAACGAGATCAGCTTCACCCCACAGCTTGTAACCTGCGGGGAGGTTGACACCGAGATAATGATCGTCACTAACAATGCCCCGGCCGCTGCGGAAGGAAGACACTGGCGCTTGTAACATTTCGGCAAGCTCAAGTACTTCTTCAGCGGCGTTTAATGCACCGCCGCCAACTACAATCATGGGACGTTTTGCTGCTGCGATAGCTGCTGCTGCAGCTTTGATGGTGCTCTGGTCAACATCTGCCGGCTGCTGTGCGAATTTTGGCAGTAACCCAACGTCTGCTTCCTCAGCCATAATATCCATGGGCATTTCAAGTGATACTGGCCTAGGGCGTCCTGTAGTAAGAGCTTTAAATGCGTTATTCACATAAGCAGGGGCTTCACCCGGTGTATCAATACGCGCAGCGTATTTTGTCAGGCTTTTCATTGTTGCAAGCTGGTCGGGTAGCTCATGCAGCTCACCGTAGCCTTTGCCAATCGATTTTGACGGGATTTGGCCTGTGATACATAAAACCGGGGTGTCTGTCGCATAAGCACTGCAAATTGCTGCAGTGGAATTCAAGACACCAGGGCCAGGTACCACGGTATAGGTACCAACTTTTCCGGTCGAACGGGCATAGCCAAAGGCCATGTAAGCTGCCCCTTGTTCGTGGCGTGCTCCGATAAGCTTTACTTTATCTGATGATTTATAAATGGCATCAAAAAAATGGTCGAGCTGCCCACCGGGCAAGCCAAAGATAGTGTCTACATCGTTAGCAATTAACGACTGTAAAATTGCGTCAGCACCAGACAAGCGCGCCATGAACAACTCCAACTCATTGAAAAAAACAGCGGTGCTAATGCGCACCATTTCTATCTTCATTGATATCTAGCAGGGGCGGTTGCTCGCAAATGACGCTTAATAATTAGCCATTAGCTTTTTTAATTCTCATTTGAAATTTTCTGGCTGAGAACATCGAGGCCTAAATTTATTTATAAGCAGATTAAAAACAATCATTTGTATTGCAGCCTCATATCTTCACCCTAAAGGGCAAGAAACCCCGCCTGCTGCATAGTGTGCAGAGGTGTGCGGGCATATTTAAAATGGGGAAGTAAATGTCTGAAGTAAAAGCCCGCTCTGAGATTATGCAGTTTGCACCGTATGTGCAGGGGCAGAGCGCGATCGATGGTATTGAGAATCCGATTAAGCTCTCGTCGAATGAATCTCCTTTAGGGCCAAGCCCAAAAGCGATTGAGGCCTACCATGCCGTTGGTGCTAATCTGTTTCGGTATCCGGACGGTGGGCAAGAGAAACTTCGTGCGGCAATAGCAGAGGCTCACGGCTTGGATGCAAACCGTATTATTTGTGGAAACGGTTCTGAAGAGCTTATGCAAATTATGATCCGCACCTTTTTGGGCGCGGGTGATGAAGCTGTGATCAGCGAATTTTGCTTTGGCATATGTAAACTTCATGCCCTAGCGCAAGGAGCAACCGTGAAGGTGGCCGAGGAGCCAGGCTGCTTTATGAGCGTGGACAATATATTAGCGCAGGTAACAAACAAAACGAAGTTTGTTGCGATATCTACCCCCAATAACCCTCCAGGTATTTACCTCCCGAAGGAAGAACTTAAACGGTTACATGCTAACCTGCCTGCCCATGTGCTTTTACTGGTTGACGGCGCGTATGCTGAGTATGTGATGGCCGAAGACTATGATTCCGGTTTGTACCTCGCGGGTAGTGCGAACAATGTTATCGCAACACGTACTTTTTCCAAACTATATGGCCTTGCGGGTTTGCGCATAGGCTGGGCGTATGCACCTGCTTATATTATTGAGTTGATGCAGCGTTTGCGTACACCGTTTAATGCAAACGCTGCTGCTATGGCCGCAGCAACAGCGGCCATTAAAGATACTGAATATGCGCGCTATGTGAGGGCCTATAATCACGATTGGCGCGTCAAAATGTCCGAGGCGCTAGAGACTATGGGCCTAGAGGTCTATCCGAGCGTTACAAACTTCATTCTCATGAGGTTTCCTGAGGGTGCTAAATCCCCGGAAGGGGCTTGGCAACACTTGTTGTCCAACGGCATCATTCCCCGCCCGGTTAATGCAGGTGGACCCGACCGGTGCTTGCGTGTCTCTGTCGGTTTAGCGGAAGAAAATGAAGCATTCCTGTCGTCAATGAACGCTTACATGAAAGCCTGATTTATGACTGATTATACGCTGACAGATGAAACTGAGGCCTACTTGAGTGAAGTAAGGCCCATGCTGATTGATGGGGCTTGGATTGCAGGTGCTGATGATGGCAAAATTGACTGCGAAAACCCCTCAACCGGAGCTGTGTTTGCTCAGGTTTATACTGGAACACGCGAAGATGCAGCCGCTGCAATATCCGCGGCAAGACGTTCGTTTGATGAGGGTGTTTGGAGAAATAAGACGCCTGCAGAAAGAGCTAAAATATTATGGCGTCTGGCAGATTTGATTGAGGAGCATGCAGCTGTTTTATCAGAGCTAGAAGTTTTGGACGGCGGGAAGTTACATTCGGCGGCGAAGCACGGTGAGGTGCCGATGGCGGCGGAAAGCTTCCGTTACTATGCTGGCTGGGTAACGAAGCTGGAAGGTAAGACTGCAGCTATTTCTAGCGCGGGAGGAGCCCCTTTCCATTGCTATACAGAGCATGAGCCAATTGGTGTCGCTGGCATGATCTTGCCTTGGAATGGCCCATTGGTGATGGCGGCCTGGAAACTTGCCCCGGCGCTTGCTGCTGGTTGCAGCTGCGTGGTGAAGCCCGCGGAACTCACATGCCTGTCTACTTTGTATTTGGGTGATTTAATGCAAAAGGCAGGTATTCCGGGTGGTGTTGTAAATATCGTAACGGGCAGTGGCCGCGTTGTTGGTGCCGCAATTGCTGAAAGCCCGCTTGTTGATAAACTCTCTTTTACAGGCTCTACTCATACGGGCAAAAATTTACTAGATGCTGCCAAAGGCAACCTTAAGAAATTAACGCTCGAACTAGGTGGTAAGTCACCGGCCATTGTGCTTGAAGATTGTGACCTTGATAAAACTGTCGCTGGTGTTGCCTCAGGGGTTTTCTCTGGGGCTGGTCAGGTGTGCGTCGCTGGCTCTCGTGCTTATGTGGCACGCAGTATTTACCCCATTTTTCTGGAGAAATTGAAACAGCATGTGCAAGGTATCAAAGTTGGTGCAGGCTTCGACCCTGATAGTCAAATGGGGCCCCTCATTTCTGAAACACAGCTTTCCAGTGTTCTTAATTTTGTTAGGGGCGCTGTTAATGAGGGCGCTGTTGTTGCAACCGGCGGAGAACGTCTTCGCTGTGAAGGCCATTTTATGACGCCAGCGGTTATCATTGATGTCAACGATACGATGAAAATATGCCGAGAAGAGGTTTTTGGCCCTGTATTGGTGGTACAACCTTTCGATGATTTAAGCACGGTGATAAAGCAGGCTAATGATAGCGAATACGGACTGGCGGCAAGCGTGTGGACCGAGAATGTTGGCAAGGCTCATTCTGTCATAAAGCAGCTTCGAGCAGGTATATCGTGGGTGAATTGTCATGGTCTTCCTGATATGGCGATGCCTTTTGGTGGTTTTAAACAATCAGGGTGGGGCCGTGAAGGTGGTTTGGAAGGCTTGTTGCAATATTGTGAAACACGGTCGACTCTCGTAAACCTTGGATAACATGCTTATTTCATAGATGGCCGGTAATATTTTTTAGCTGTATTGGGTGCCTATAGGTGCTTAATGCTTCTTCGTAAAAATAACGGTTTTATGGCGGTATATTAGGAAAATTATAGGCCTTTCGTTCGACCATGAGTTTCAGTAATGGCTTGTAAATTTTACTCATTTGTTTCCTGCCCATATGCTCCCTTATTCTTTATCTTAGTTCGAAGTGGGATGTAATTTTAGTTCGCTTTTAAGTGGATTAGGCGCCCCTTCCCGTTCGAACCCAAGTTGTCAAAAAACATGTCGCGCTATGTGACAGCCTCCGTTCTTTGGGGCAGAGCTTTATTGACCATAGGGCTTTAGACATGCGCGTCGAATGAAAACGGGGAGAGAACCATGCGGTTCCAAAGTGAGATACTATCAGTGCGGCGCTCTAAGTTGTTATGCAGTACTGTCCTGGGTGCATCAATGGTGCTCACAGGTGGTGTGCAGGCCCAAGATTCTGCAAGTTCAGACGATGAAATGTTTCAGTTAGAAGAGATTATTGTGCATGGGCAGCGTAAGGCGCAGTCCATTCTGGATGTGCCTGTAAGTGCGTCCATCTTCAGTGCTGAAAAAATGGAAACAGAAAATATCACGGATGCCAAAGGGTATCTGTTGCAGACGCCAAACGTAACCTTCCAGCAAGGTGGACGTAATGGTCAGCGCGAAATTGTTATTGCTATTCGGGGTATATCCGATGTGAAAGGCGGCGAAAAGGTCAACCAAACTAGTGCGTTTGCTACATACTTTGATGATTTTGGTTTGAGCACACTCGCCACAGGGCAGCCAAACCCTTCAGTTTATGACGCGCAAACTGTCGAAGTGCTTCGCGGCCCACAAGGTGTATTCTTTGGTCGAAATGCTGAGGGCGGTGCAATTAACATTCGTTCCAATAAGCCAGGCGAAGAATTTTATGGCCGTATCGATGTAGGCTATGGCAGTTTTGGTGAATATAGAGCAAGTGGTGTTGTGAACCTGCCTGTTTCTGAAACGCTGTTTGCGCGTTTGTCTGTTGACAGTTCTCTCTCTGACGGTCCGTTCAAAAATGCGCACGCATCAGGCGGAAATACGGGTACAGAGTATGTGATGGCGCGAGGCCAGCTTCGTTGGGTTCCAACGGACAGAACAACGGTCGACCTATCCGTGAATTACACGCTCGATTATAATGACCATCAGCAAAAACTCCCAACTTGCCTCAACACATATTTCGGCGGCGACCCATTTGATCAGACGACGGGTCAGGGAATCGGCTGTTATGATTTCAGAGGAGAGTTTTCTAGTCGTGTGAAGGAAGGTGAGGTAACTCTTCCGGATGGTGTAACTCTTTCTAATATTAAAGAAAACCGTGACTTTATCGTACATGATGCGGACGAATTTTCTGACGCTAGAACCGGTATCTATATTGGAAAGATCGAGCATGATTTTTCTGATAGTCTAAGTCTTGTATCCATCACTGGTTATGTCGAATCTCAAATGGATCAACAGCTTGATCTAGACGGATCAGGCCGTGATTTTCTTGTTAGGCATGGTCGCTTTGATTCTGAAGGATGGAGTCAAGAAATACGTTTAAGCAATACCGGTGAAACGCTGGATTGGATGATTGGCGGTATCTATTACGATGAAAGTAATTTTGCGTATAATGATATTGAAATTCGTGATTTCCTTGGCCCTTGGATGAAGGGTGATTTTGCGAACGAAAATACCGTTACCGACAAGCGCAGAGGTGAAGCTGTATTCGGTAATGTTGAATGGCACTTTAATGATGCATTGTCGTTGATCGTTGGCGGTCGTTATTCACATGATACTCATGAGAATATTTGGGATAATGTTTATAGCGCGTGCGGACATCAAGCTGTTGGTGAAGAGCTTGTTAATACAGCTGACCGCGTGTGCGAACTGCGCCCTGACCAAGTTGGAAACCTCACGTATGATCTGGACGGTAACGGTGAAACACGTCAGACAGGTGGTCGTTGGGAACAGCTTTTAGGTCGGTACGGTAAAAATTCAGGCAATGATTTCTCATACCGGGTTGCTATGAATTGGAAGCCGTCTGATGATTTCTCTGCTTATGCCTCTGTAGCAAAAGGCTACAAACCTGCAGGTGCACGTGGTGCTCCGGACGGTGGTTTTGCAAATGTGAGTTTGTATGACAAAGAAACTTTGATGAACTACGAAATTGGTTTCAATGCTTACTTCATGGACCGTAGAGCACGTTTGTCTGGCGCTGTCTTCTATATGGATTGGAATGACTATCAGGTGGAAGTTCGCGAAGCATTTTGCCGTGTTGGCTCAGAGCTTATTCCTCAAGAGGTGTACGAGCAAAGCAATGACCCTCTGACGTGTGAAATTACACCAGTTGACCGGACAGAAAATGCGAAGAAAGCACGTTCAAAAGGTATTGAACTGTCAGGTGATTTCTTGATTACTGACAACCTTAAATTCGGCGCAGCATTTGGGTATTTGAATGCGGAGTTCGTTGAATATGTAGGTAGCGTGCTTGGTACAGATCAAGATCTATCTGGCACAAAAATTGGTGCAGCACCATCAACTACAGCTTCAGCGAATTTGCAGTATGATTTTGAAGCTTTTGGCGGTGATACATCAGCACGGTTGGTTTGGTCTTATCGATCGGAAGTATCAAATGCGCGTTCACGCGGTTTGACTGACAGGTTCCCAACACAGGTGCCTTCTTTCCACCTCCTTAATGCTAGTGTCTCGCAGGCTTGGGATCAGCATCGCTTGTCACTTAACGTGGATAACTTGTTCAACGAGCAATATTTTACTGGCAGTGACAATAGTATGATTGGGCGTGCTCTTTCCTATAATCCACGTCGCTTTATGCTGCGCTGGACCATGGAATTTGACGGTTAAGTAATCAAATTATAGATGAAAGAAAAGGGCATCCATTGGGTGCCCTTTTTGTTTGTAGAGAGCACTGTTTTACCAAGTAGAGAACTATGCACGGTCTTTGTAGAACATGTATATTAGGTACATCTGGCCTTTGAAAAATGCCTGGCTTTTATATTGGCGTTTTTGGGTGGCGATTTTAACAATCATCAGGGTATTAAGGTCTACTTACCGACCATAAAATATAGCGCCACAGGTTAACCTGTGGCGCTATATTTATTAATCACAATGCAAGGGTTTTAAGAAAACTCTTAGGGCAGAGTGTTTGTAAAGCGCATGGTTACGCTTCCAGAATATGGCTGATTGGATAGATCGAGTACCTTTTTATAATTTCCCCAAAGAGGATCATAACCCCAATCATTCATTATATTGAGGCTACTTGCACTAGGGGGGTGTTGGCCATCAGCGAAAAAGAATCCATCAATAACGACACGTGTATCAAGGGATTGTTTGTGCTTTTTCCCAGTTACAAAAACTTTGATTGTATGCTGAGTGCGTGGTAGGTCGATTTTCTCAAATACAATACGCTGACCAATGATATTTTGTTCGGTAAATAGGTCAACGTCTTTGGCAACAAGTACATCATCCAAATAGACATCTGCCATACCATTTTTAAAAGAAACAGGGGCAATCCATTTCACGCTGTCACCAAAGAAGGTGAATTCAGCATAATCTCCGGCTGTTTTACTAACAGTTGCTGTTTCGTAGCAGCTCATCCCGTCTTTTTCTTTTTCCCAGTTTCCGTGGTACTGAATTCTAGGCACGCGATCATCAACCATACAGTCTGCTATCATATCTCCCATTCGGACTGCTTGATCGCCGCTGGCATCGATAGCAACACCTAGGCCCGTAGTATCTTCATAGATAGAGGCATAATATATCTGTGTTTTCATGCTGCGAAAGTCATTGGTTGCGCGCCCTTTATCATGCATGCCGTATAATACGGCGTTTTTTGTGTCCATTGCCCAGGGCCAGTTGGGGCGCTCTCGGTATTTTTTTGGGGGGGCTGGATTAAACCGCTGGGCAAGGCCATTGGGACGACCAATATGATCAGCCGGATAAGCAGTCCACTGAGCATTTCTATTCCAAGAGAGTCGGTCAATAGCATCAACAAGATCATACCGAATGCCAACTTCCTGAATGATTTCAGGAGGCGGAGAAAATGTGTAATTAGTTGTGATAATCCCGTTACTACTAATCTGTAGAATATAATTGATGTCAAGCTCACCATATTGGCCAGCAATCCTGATTAGCGCATAATTTTCTTCTATATTTGCTTCTAGGTTTGATAATGACCAGCCTTCCAGAAGTACTGGTGTTAATACCAAGTCCGGCCCCCCTGTTATAAGGGTTTTTCCTTGATAAATGCCTTTGGTAATTTTGCCTGATCTATTATCAAAATGAATAGCAAAATCAGGGCCAGTCACAATAAGTTCTGAACTTTTTTGAATAAGTTTAGGGGGCGTAGCGGTTGGCTGCGGCGCAGCCTTTTGCATTGTTTTACCAATCATGAGGTTAAATTCGTCGATAAGTATATCGTCTTTAGTAAACTGTAAATTTAGGAGTTCTCCATAGGCACCTTGGTGCGCAGGAATATGTAGAATGCCTTCTTCCCACGGTGGAATGTCAACAGATGATAAGACACCTTTCTCACTTCCAATACGCCAAGCAATGTTAAGGTTGCCAAGGTTTGTATGATCAAATGTGTTCCATACATTTACCGCTAGAGGTTTGCCCTGATGGATTTCAAGAGAATTCTTTGCTGAAATACGAATGGGTGAATATGCTTTTTTCATAAGCCAAAATTCGGGTTTCGGTCGGCGCCAACCATCAATGACACCCCAATCCCCATAGCCTGACATGCCTTGGGGAGAATAGAAACTTTCATCAATTCCTCCCCATATTGCACCACCTAGTGCGTGAGGATTTTTCAGTATTTTTGACCAGTATCCGGCGATGCTTTCACCCCAAAAATTTCTAATATTTGGGTCACGCTGTAACGTTGGTATGTCATAGCTGACAACATGTGCGTATTCATCAAGAAGGATTGGTTTTCCTTTGCGTGGCACCTCGTCTGTAAATGCCGGGTAGTGCTGACTGAAAATATCAGTTTTGCTTATATCTTCTTCTGGTCCACGTACCTCTGTATAGCTCCAGATAATAGGCCTGCTTGGATCGATAGCTTTAGCGTACTTATATTCCTTGTCGAAATTGGGGTCCCAAAAGCTTTCATTACCAATGGACCACATTATGATTGACGGGTGGTTACGGTCTCGCTCAATCATTTCTGCCAAGCCATTCATGAAGTCAGCAGTATATAAGGCACTTTCCTTTGGTATCTCGCCCCACCATGTAATAGCGGTCTCGTCCTCAACATATAGCCCATATTCATCGGCATAATTAAGGAAAGCTTGTGTGGGGGGGTAGTGGGAGGCCCTTACAAAGTTAACGTTTCCAGATTTGAACAATTTAACGTCTTTTAGGGCAAGTTCGGGCGTTTCTACCCGGCCCAGCAAGGGGTCTATGCTATGCCTGTTAACACCTCGCAGTTTAACCGGGTGCCCATTAATAAGAAGTTGTTCGCCTCGAACTTCCACTTCCCGAAAACCAATCCGTGTCGATAATGTTTCAACAGTTTCGCCTTCAATGACTAGGCGACTTTTGAGTGTGTATAAATACGGCGTTTCTGCAGTCCATAGCCGAGGCTCAGAAATAGGAATGCTAATATTTTCATTTGGTGTGCTGGACACAACATCTATATTGCCTTGTTCAAGGGGGATTTCCTGCCCTTGTTGGTCTTCTAAGGTTAGATGTAGGCGTGCCCTAAAGTTATTTGGGTCAAAGTGCAGGCCAGCTGAGATGTTAAGGATTGCATTTTTATAGTTTTTGTCGAGATCTGTATTAATGTGGAGGTGTTGAACATGCGTTTTGGGTACAGCAAGCAAACGAACATCCCTTAAAATACCTCCGATGTTATGCTTGGCGTAAAAACTACCACGGGCTATATCGTCAGAGCGATCAGTAACACCAACCGTTAAAACAGCCGGCTTTCCTGGCTCAACATGGTCTGTAATATCAACATCCCAAGTCGTAAAACCGCCTTGATGATCTTTTATATAAATACCGTTTACCCATACACGGGCATAACTGTAGACACCGTCAAAACGGATTAAAATCTTTTTGCCGGCAAAATCACTGGGGATATTAAAAGTTCTATTGAATGGGTATTCAACGTCTTGCCGGATAGGAAACCCTTGCATGAAAGGCTCCCCAGGTACCTGAATATCATGCCAGCCTTTTGTTTCTGTATCTTTAAGCCAGAATTTCTCAGGCGGGGTTCTGGTAAACTTCCAAAGGCCATTTAAACTGATTATGGGTTGGTCTACATTTTTGACTGTTTCAGGAAGAGGTATAATTATCAATTTTTCGAGGTCAGCCCAGCATTGCTGGGATACCATACACAGAGTGCATACTGTGAAAATGTAGATATATACTCTTTTGGCAAAGGTTACGTTTTTCATCTCATAGGCCTTCAAATAAGGTGCAGTTTTTCTGTGCAGATCGGTGATGTTTATTTAGCGAGCCTGATCTGATGCAAGGTCAGCTGCTTTTGGAGCGATTCACTGGGGATGCCATAAGCAACAAATGGGTTCTTACCGAAGTTTCTTTCAGGGCCAGCTCTTAATCGCGACGAGTTTTTTAACATCAGGTCTTGGCTTGGATGGTTTCTATTCCGCTAACTTTATTTTTAGGATGGTTTAAGGGAATAGAACACATGAAAAATCGTCACTAGAGCATGAATGAGGGTTATGATTTATAATGTAAACTCGATGTGGGTATTTAAAAAAATCCATATAAAATAAATAGTTATAGAACACCGCCCCTGATAAGCTGGTGCTGCATATGGTGGGGGTGGCTCCTCTCATGACTGGCCTTAGTATTTGTTCATCGTCTTAGCCAAATTATTTCTATAAGCCTGATACTTGAGGTGGAAATTAGAGGCTGGGGTAGAGGCTTGCTGTTTCTTTAATAAAGAAAATCAAATGCAAAATAGACGAGGGCAAGATGATAGTAGAGCAATTACGTAAAGCGTTGAGTATTGGTTTTGTGGGCCTGTTAGTATGGTCGTGCTATGCACCGGCTGTGGCAGATACTAGATTTCCTTTAACGCAACATGGATTGTTTCGCTTTCCAGATGTTTCAGGTGAAAAGATAGTTTTTGCATACGCATCTGACCTCTGGTTAGTGGCAAAAGAAGGCGGTAATGCAACTCGTTTAACGTCAGAAACCGGCGAGGAATTGCACCCTAAGTTTTCACCGGATGGCCGGTATGTTGCTTTTACGGCCCCTTACGGTGATGGGAACCAAGATATTTACGTGATGCCGATTGATGGTGGCACACCGTTTCGGGTGACGTACCATCCATCATTTGACCGTCTGATTGACTGGTCACCTGATGGTAAATCTCTTTTGTTTGCCTCTGACAGAGAAAGCTATCGCAACCGTTTTAGTCAGCTATACGTGGTGTCTGTGGAGGGAGGGTTACCTGAAAAGCTCCCCGTTCCTTACGGCGAAATGGCAACCTTTTCTCCAGATGGTGACGCCATAATTTATAGTTATTTGAAAGATTTTCAAAACCAACCTGATTTCAATCGTGAAACTTGGAAGGGATACCGTGGAGGCCGTGCGCCTGACCTTTGGTATTATCACCTTGGGACAAAGCAATCGCGTAGGCTTACAACACACGATGCGCCAGATTCAGCAGCTATGTGGACAGAGAAAGGCCTGTATTTCCTGTCTGAACGTGGAGGAAATGTTTCCAACCTTTGGCACCTTGATATTGAAACAGACGCAAGGCGACAGGTCACGAATGTTGAGAACTATGATGTAACACGCCCTTCTTTTGGGCCTCAGGACATTGTTTTTGAGCGCGCGGGTAAGCTGTCACTCATGCGGTTAAGCGATGAGATGGTTACCGAAGTACCAATTTCGCTCGTTATAGACACTAATGCCCTCAGGCCTGTGCTGCGTGAAGCACAGGATCGTTTGGTAGGAGCTTCCCTTTCGTTGGACGGGAACATGGCCATTTTACAGGCGCGCGGTGAGCTATTAATTGCTGATCTTAAGACTGGTGTTCTCAAAAATTATGGCTACGGCAGTGCATCAGCAGAGCGGTTTCCTAGCCTGTCACCAGACGGGAAATCTCTTGCCTATATGAGTGACCAGACAGGTGAGTATCAACTTCACGTTCAAAATTTGGAAACGCGTGCAACAGAGGTGCTGACCAAGTTCACAAAAGGGTACCGTTATCAGCCACATTGGGCACCGGACGGGTCTAAAATTGCTTTTATTGATAATGAGCAATCTATTTTTGTCCTTGATGTGAAAACAGGAAAACAAAACAAGATAGATGCTGGCTTGTGGCGTTATAATTGGGGTTTGGAGGCCTTCACGCCAAGCTGGTCTCCGGATGGTCGTTGGCTTGCTTATGATCGCGGGCTTGATAACCGAAACCATGCCATTTTCCTATTTGATACCAAGAAGAGTGCGCTGCACCAGATCACGTCTGGCATGTATGATGACCATTCGCCAGTATTTGGTAAAGATGGCAAAAACCTATACTTGCTAAGCGCACGCACGTTTGATCCGGTTTTCAGTGATATTGATTTTACCTGGGCGTATGCCAACTCAACATCTATCGCGGTTATCCCTCTAGCGAAGGAGAGCGAGAAGGAAGACGATGATTTTAATATTGGAAATATGGAATCGCGTCTGGAATTACTGAAAGCGCCTGCAGGAAATTACGCCGGGCTTAAAGTCGGCGGTGACAAGCTTGTTTATGTGAAACAGGATCGCTCTGGCACTGGTGGTCGGGGCGCGACGGTTTATTTTTATGACATTGAGAAAAACAAGGAAACAAAGATTGTTTCGGGAGGTTTCCGAGGGTTCGATGTAGCTGCAGATAAAGTATTGTTAAAAAAGCGCAATGATCTGTTTGTGGTGTCGATTGCAGGTGACCAGAAGCTTGCGGAGCCTGTCGACTTGAGTACGCTTGTGGTTAATTATGACCGCCAGCAAGAAAATAAGCAAATACTCGCTGATGCTTGGCGCTATGAGCGAGATTTTTATTATGACCCTTCGTTGCACGGCGCTAATTGGGGCCAGATTAAAAGCAAATATGAAGCTCTATTACCTTACGTGTTAACTGACGATGATATGAGCTTTTTGATCCGTGAAATGGCTGGAGAACTTGCTGGTGGTCATGTATGGGCAGTGGCTGTTCCTCGAAAACGCTATAGCTACAGGAATACTGGTTTACTGGGCGTTAATTTCGAGCTGGATAAAGGCCATTTTCGTATTAGCAAAATTATCGATGCTGGTGCGCACAGGGATGACCATCGCTCTCCTCTCAAAAAAGCTGGTTTAGACGTTCTTGAAGGCACCTATTTGCTTGCGGTGAATGGGAGGGTGCTTGATTCAAACTTGTCTCCGTGGGCAGCGTTTGCTGGGCTCGCGGATAAAACGGTTGAACTGCTTTTAAACGACAAGCCAACCACGAGAGGCGCGCGCACAATTGAGGTGAAAACCTTGAGCAGTGAGGCAAAGCTTAGAGAGCTTGCGTGGGTTGAAGAGAACCGACAAAAAGTTACTGAGTTATCTGGTGGTAAACTTGGTTATATTTATGTGCCAGATACCAGCCTCAATGGTCAAAATGAACTGATGCGCCAGTATCGCTCGCAGTTTACGAAAAAGGGTCTTTTGGTGGATGAGCGGTTCAATAGCGGGGGAGCCCTAGGCGACCGGCTCGTGGAACTTTTGAACCGTCCTCCTCTTGTGTATTTTAGTAATCGTGGCGGGCGCGACTATCCTCTTCCTGAGCTCAGTCATTATGGCCCTAAAGCTTTGCTGATAAACGGCTGGAGTTACTCAGGTGGTGATGGTTTCCCATTGTTGTTTAAAGCTGCGAAGGTCGGGCCGCTTATTGGAACGCGTACTTGGGGTGGTCTGATCGGGCCTGCTGCAAGTATGCCATTTGTCAGTGGTGGACGTATTGCTGCGCCGCCGCAGCGTGTTTATTCTACTGAAGCAAGCTGGCCTGGTGCGAATGGTGTTGTGCCAGACCATGAGGTTGAAAATGATCCCGGTTTGATGGTGCAGGGCCGCGACCCACAACTTGAGTATGCGGTTGAAAACTTGCTCAGCCGGCTGGGCACATATTCACCGCACAAAAAACCTGCCTATGAAACCGCTGTAGAGCTTAACTAAGGAACATAATTATGTTGAAGTTTATATCTCACACGGTGTGTGGTGCCGCGTTATTGACACAGCCACTAATAGCAGAAGACTGGAAAGTCATCCATGCGGGCACTTTGCTTGCGGTGCCGGGAAACGGGGCCCAAACAGAGCAAACGATTGTCATAAAAGGCGGTAAAATTGAGAGTGTGTATGCCGGGTATATGACTCCTGAGGTTGTAGAGGGAGACACCTTAGAGGTGATCGACCAAAAAACCGCATTTGTCATGCCGGGCATGATGGATATGCATGTTCATTTGGATTTGAATGGTGAAAGATGGACAAGACCCCGTAATGATGATGCTCGGCCAGCTTATGCTGTTTTTAGAGCGCTTGCGAATGCCAAGAAAACCTTGGAGGCAGGCTATACAACTGTGCGTAACCCGGGTGGGGAAGGCTGGGCAGTATTTGCTGTTAGAGACGCAGTGAAAAATGGGGCCGCTGTTGGGCCACGTATTTTTGCGGCTGGCCACACAATTACTGCAAGTGCTGACAAAGATTATAGCGGCGCTTGTTCGGGCGTTGAAAGCTGCCGTACTGCTGTGCGCAGGCAGATCGAAATGGGCGCAGACTTTATTAAAATATATGCTACGTGCAGTGGATCGCAGCCATGCGGACACGGTGATGCGCGCCCAGTGTTCTTGGATGATGAGATGCTCGCGGTTATTGATGCAGCGAAAACTCGTCAGATTAAAGTTGCGGCACATGCCCATGCTATTGCAGGTATCCATCAGGCGCTTCGGCTTGGTGTGAACTCCATTGAGCATGGTACTTTCAGCGACAAGAAAGCATACAGCCTTTATAAGAAAAACAGTGCCTACCTAGTGCCCACAGTTGCGGTGCAGGACAATGTCATTCGGGATTACGCGAAGGCAACAGACCCAGATATGCGATATGTGATGAAAAACGCGATTGATTCACACCCGGAAGCAGTGCGTGGTGCCTATAAAGCGGGGGTTAAAATCGCTGCAGGTAGTGACGCAGGGGTTATACCGCACGGTGAAAATGCGAACGAACTGTTGTGGTATGTGAACACCGTTGGCATGACCGCTGAAGAGGCGTTGGTTACCACAACAGTTAACGCTGCTGCTCTTTTAGGGAAGTCTGATGAACTTGGCACAATTGAGGTAGGGAAAATTGCAGATGTCATTGCGATGAAGTCAAGCCCTCTCGCTGATATAAATGCGGTTAAGAATATTGTTTTTGTTATGAAAGAAGGCACAGTTTTTAAATAGACGTACCCTCGGAACAGCGTGAATGGAAGGGCGGGCATGATGCCTTAGCCCTTTCTTGTTAGGCCCCTTAATTTTTCTCATGCCTATTGAGCAAAGCTCAAGGTAAGCAGCCATTTTTAGCCTGTCGCACCTGCTTTTATGTAGGTAAAATCACTGAAACTAATGGCATAAATATATGCTCAGGTTCAGGGAAAAGTTATGGCAAGACGGCCAGTAGAGTATTTATTTAAAACCGCGGAAAAATGGGGAAACCAAGAATTCCTTCACATTCCCGCTTACGCAAGTGGTAACACTACCCGCGCCGCCACAAGCCATACATACAGCGCTTCAGTCTGTGAGGTAAGAGCGATTGCTGCGCTATATTCCGAGCAGGGTGTCTCTGCGGGTATGCGTGTTGGGTTGATGCTGGAAAATAGCGCTGCTTTTTTCTTCCATTGGCTAGCCCTCAATGAACTTGGTGTGGCCATTGTTCCACTCAATAAGGAGCTTGCTTCTGAGGACTGTGCGCATATCATTCGGGATAGTAAACTGTCTCTTGTTACTTGCTTTTCAGACCTCGCGAAAATAGTTGGCGCAGCCCTTGAATTGGTTGAGGAAGCTGTCACGACATGGTGCGCCGATGCAGACCTCTTGCCTGTGGTGAAAGGGAGGCGTGTGGCCAGTCAAGATGAATGTGCACTTTTATACACGTCGGGTAGTACTGGTTTGCCGAAAGGCTGTATTTTAACTAACGAATATTTTGAGGTTGCGGGCCAAGAATATCTTGCGCTCGGTGGGCTTTGTACTTTGCAGGAGGGCGGGGAGCGTCTGGTAACGCCGTTACCGCTCGTGCATATGAATGCGCTGGCCTGTTCCACAATGGCGATGATGATGTCAGGCGGCTGCATTATTCAGTTGGACCGCTTTCACCCAAAAACATGGTGGCAACAGGTTGTGTCTGCGGGCGCGACAGTCATTCATTATTTAGGTGTTATGCCGGCTATTTTGTTGCAGTTTCCTGTAACGAACGTGGAAAAGAAACACCAAATAAAGTTCGGTTTTGGGGCCGGTGTTAATCCTAAGCACCATAAGGTATTTGAGGATCGTTTTGGTTTTCCCTTAGTCGAGGGCTGGTCCATGACAGAAGTGGGTGGGGCGGCTTGGGTCATTGCGAGTAAGGAACCTAGGCATGTTGCTAACTGCTGTTTTGGCAAGCCAAGTAGCAGGATGGAATACCGTCTAGTTCGAGATGATGGTGCCTTGGTGCAAAAAGGCGAGAGCGGTGAACTTCTTGTGCGTAGCGCTGGGAGCGACCCTCGTCGGGGTTTCTTTGGCGGTTATTACGGGCAATCGGCCCTGACTG
>CAXBKT010000031.1:0-26401 GCA_963976155.1 uncultured Kordiimonadaceae bacterium
CCCTGACTTGGGGCATGTTTCAGTAACAGTTTCTGAAGTGCGCCTTAGCTCAGATATGCGGCACGCGACTATCTTTGTGATGCCTCTGGGTGGTGATAAGACAGGAAAAATCATCGAAGCATTGAACCGGAAAGCTGGCTTTATTCGCGGTGCGATGGGTAAAATGGTTCATATGAAATTTATGCCACAGCTCAAGTTCAAGCAAGACGAAAGCTTTGATGAAGCAAGTCATATTGAAGCGTTACTCAGGTCTGAAAAAGTAATGCAGGACCTTGTAAAAGATGACACGCCTTCCGGCGAAGATCAGGACGATTAATATTGGCGCGTCGGCGTAAGGGTGAGAAAATCGATGGCTGGCTTGTTATCGACAAGCCTCTCGGTATCACAAGTTCCAAAGTGGTTGGGAATGTTAAGTATTTAACTAAGGCTCAGAAGGTGGGCCATGGTGGAACACTTGACCCACTTGCCAGCGGTATTTTGCCAATAGGTCTTGGCGAAGCGACCAAGACCATGCCCTTCATTGTTGATGCTTCTAAAGAATATGAATTTACGGTTGAATGGGGCTCTGCGACCGATTCGGATGACAAAGAGGGTGCGGTTATCCATTCTGGGGGACATGTGCCTACAGAAGGGGATATTCAAGGTGTACTCTCTGAATTCATTGGGACTATTCAGCAGATACCCCCGGCATATAGTGCGATCAAGGTTGATGGGCAGAGAGCTTATAAGCTTGCGCGAGACGGCGAAACTGTAGAACTGAAGCCAAGAAGCGTTGAAATTCAATCACTTACAATAGTTTCTCATGATGATGTGGCTAAATCCACTAGCTTCCATGTTGAGTGCGGTAAGGGCACCTATGTGCGGTCCCTTGGGCGGGATATTGCGTTGAAGTTGGGTACTTGGGCTCACATCACAGTTTTAAGGCGTACGAGGGTCGGACCCTTCAGTCTTGACCGGGCGATTTCGCTGGAAAAATTAGAGCAGTTGGGCCATAGTGCGCCCGCTGCGGAATATGTACTTCCTGTAGTGACGGCGCTGGACGACATCTTGGCGTTCGCCATTACGGAAGCGGAAGCTTTGGACATTAAATTTGGCCGAAACATCCTGTCTTCCAAAGCTAAGCAGGGCACCTTGGTGCTGATGGTGGGCGATATGCCAGTGGCAATCGCAGAAGCCGAGGATGGAGTTATCCGTCCCTTGCGGGTCTTCAATATGTAATTTTTTAAGGAGAAGATCGATGTCGATCACTGCTGAACGTAAACAAGAGTTGATCAAAGAATATGCCGTTAAAGAAGGCGATACTGGTTCCCCTGAGGTACAGGTTGCTATCTTGACGTCACGTATTGTGACACTGACTGACCATTTCAAAGAGCACAAAAAGGATAACCATTCCCGCCGTGGTCTTATCATGATGGTAAATCAGCGCCGTAAGCTTCTTGACTATCTGAAAGGCAAAGATGCAGAGCGTTATAAAACGCTTATCGGTCGTCTTGGTCTCCGGAAGTAAAATTGATCAGTGTAGGCCGGTTCATTAGAGCCGGCCTTCCTGCTTCAAGGCCTTGTCGAAATGGTTCGATAAGTCTTGGTCAGGTAAATTACAGGCCTTGGGTAGCCATGATGGGCCCAGGGAATATTTAAAGCGGGACACACCAAGGGGTGTGTCGGGACTATGCCGGCCGGAAAATTAGCGATGCCCGGATAGTCTGCGAAAGGTAAAATATGTTTGATATACACCGCAAAGAAATTGAGTGGGGTGGTCGCACTCTGGTTCTAGAAACCGGCCATGTTGCACGACAAGCGGGTGGCGCAGTAATGGCCACATACGGCGACACAACAGTGCTTTGTACAGTTGTAGGCGCAAAATCAGTTAAGCCGGGTCAAGATTTCTTCCCACTAACTGTAAACTATACTGAGAAATATTATTCCGCTGGTAAAATCCCTGGTGGATTTTTCAAGCGTGAGGGTCGCCCGAGCGAAAAAGAAACGCTAATTTGTCGTTTGATTGATCGCCCGATCCGCCCATTGTTCCCTGCTGGGTTCAAAAATGAAGTACAGGTTATCTGTACTGTTGTTAGCCATGATCTTGAGAACGATAGCGATATCGTTGCTATGATTGGTGCGTCTGCTGCACTTACGCTCTCTGGTCTCCCGTTTATGGGTCCAATTGCTGGCGCAAAAGTTGGCTACAAAGACGGCGAATATATCCTCAATCCAACACTTGAAGAAGTGAAGGAAAGCGAGCTTGAGCTTGTTGTTGCAGGTACACATGACGCTGTATTGATGGTTGAATCAGAAGCAAAAGAGCTTTCTGAAGAAGTAATGCTCGGCGCTGTTGCGTTCGGTCATGATGCATTCCAACCAGTAATCAATGGTATCATTGATCTTGCCGAAGCTGCTGCAAAAGAGCCTTGGGAACTTGCTGAAGGCCCAGACACATCTGCTCTGAAAGCTAAAATCGCTGAAGTTGCTGAAGCTGATCTGCGTGCAGCTTACGAAATTACAACTAAGCAAGACCGTGTTGCAAAAATCAGTGAAGTAAAAGCTGCTGTTGCTGAGGCTGTTGCACCACTTCTTGAAGAAGATGCTAATCTGACGTCTCAGATGGTTGGTGATCTGACTAAGAAACTTGAGAGCAGCATTGTACGTGGTAACGTTCTTGAAACGAAAAAACGTATTGATGGACGCGCGCTTGATGAAGTACGCCAGGTTGTTTCTGAAGCTGGTATTTTGCCTCGTACACATGGTTCTGCTTTGTTCACACGCGGTGAAACACAGGGTCTTGTTGTTGCAACGCTTGGTACAGGTGAAGATGAGCAAATCATTGATAACCTCGATGGTAGCTATCGTTCGAACTTTATGCTGCATTATAACTTCCCTCCATTCTCTGTTGGTGAGTGTGGCCGTGTTGGTTTCACGGGCCGCCGCGAAGTTGGTCATGGTAAGCTTGCTTTCCGTGCGGTTCGTGCAGTTCTTCCAACGTCTGAAGAATTCCCATACACAATCCGTCTTGTTTCAGAAATTACTGAATCAAATGGTTCGTCTTCAATGGCGACAGTATGTGGCGCTTCACTTGCAATGATGGATGCGGGTGTTCCGATCAGCCGGCCTGTTTCTGGTATCGCAATGGGTTTGATTAAAGAAGGCGACGATTTCGCTGTTCTTTCTGACATCCTCGGCGACGAAGATCATCTTGGTGATATGGACTTTAAAGTGGCAGGTACTTCTGAAGGTATCACAGCACTTCAAATGGACATTAAAATCACCGGCATCACACAAGAAATCATGTCAGTAGCTCTTGAGCAAGCTGGTCGTGGCCGTGCCCACATTCTTGACGAGATGAACAAAGGTCTGTCTGGTGCTCGCACTGAACTTTCAGAGCATGCACCGCGCATCGAAACACTTAAAATCCCAACGGATAAAATCCGTGAAGTGATTGGTACTGGTGGTAAAGTGATTCGTGAGATCGTTGAGAAAACCGGTGCTAAAGTGAACATCGAGGACGACGGCACAATCAAGATTGCGTCTAGCGTTGCATCAGAAATTGATGCTGCCAAAGATTGGATCATGGGCATTGTTGCTGAGCCTGAAGTAGGTGTGATCTACAAAGGTAAAGTAGTTCGTATCATGGACTTTGGTGCTTTTGTTAACTTCATGGGCAGCCGTGACGGTCTTGTACACATTTCTGAGCTTGTTGAAGATCGTGTAGAGAAAGTTACTGACGTCGTTAAAGAAGGTGACGAAGTATACGTGAAGTGCCTTGAGATTGATGGCCGCGGTAAGGTTCGCCTTTCCATGCGTGTGGTTAATCAGGAAACTGGTGAAGATGATCCAGACGCACGTCCAGCAAAATCAGGCCCATCTGGCCGTGGTCCAAAACGCGACTAATTTTGCCTAATTGAAAACAGAAACCGCTGTGTGCTATGCTCACGGCGGTTTCGCCTTCTAATGAGAAGGCATGTTTAAGGGGGGTTTAGTGCTCTGACTTGATAAGATGATGAGCACGTTGGGAGACGTTAATGAGTTTTAGTCTGAATTCCATCCGCCTCGGTGGGAAAGAAGTATTGCCACTGATTGAAGGTGGTAAAGGTGTTGCAATTTCAACTGGCGCAAGCACTGGCCCATGGGCCGCTGCAGGCGGGGTGGGAACAATTTCAGCAGTTATTGCAGACACATATGACGAGCACGGCAATATGGTACCCCATGATTATTTGGGTGCAAGCCGCAGGGACCGTCATGATGAAATGATCGACTTTTCTGTGCGCGGAACGATTGATCAGGTGCGTAAAGCCTGGGAAATTTCTAAGGGCGAAGGTCTCATTAATATCAATATGCTGTGGGAGCTTGGTGGCGCACAACGTATTCTCCATGAAGTGCTAGAAAAAACCAAAGGTATGATTCACGGCGTAACGTGTGGTGCCGGTATGCCATTTAAGCTTGCCGAACTCGCATCTAAATACGGCGTGCATTATTACCCAATCGTGTCTTCTGGCCGGGCGTTTAATCTTTTGTGGCGCCGTGCATACAAGAATTTTTCAGATAAGCTAGGAGGGGTCGTTTACGAGGACCCTTGGCTTGCGGGTGGACATAACGGCCTTTCAAATGCCGAAGACCCAAATAAGCCGGGTGATCCATATCCGCGCGTAGTTGAACTGCGGGCGATTATGCGGAAGCTGGGCCTTGACCATGTGCCAATCATTATGGCTGGTGGTGTATGGAACTTGAAAGAGTGGAAAGACTGGATCGATAATAAGGAAATTGGTCCTATCGTTTTTCAATTTGGTACACGTCCGATGGTGACAAAAGAAAGCCCAATTTCGGAGAAATGGAAACAGAAGTTACTTAGCCTTAAGGCTGGTGACGTGTTGCTTCAGAACTTTAGCCCAACAGGCTTTTTCTCAAGCGCGTTAAAAAATCCATTCATTCGTGAGCTTGTCGGACGTTCGGAGCGTCAGGTTGATTTTCGTTCGAAACAGGATGAAGAATTTAACACTGAGCTACTCGTGGGACGTAAGAAATATCATGTGCGCGGTGAAGATGCACCAAAAGCGCAGGCATGGATGGGTGAGGGTCATGCAGATGCACTCAAGACACCAGATGATACTTTGATATTTGTTGACGGCGAAAAGAGCGCTGAAATTAGGAAAGATCAAAAGGATTGTGTAGGGTGTTTGTCGCAGTGCCGCTTCTCTAGCTGGGCTGACAACGAGAAAAACTCTACAGGCCGTTTAGCGGATCCACGAAGTTTCTGCATCCAAAAAACATTGGATGATGTGGCCCACGAAGGCTGTATTGACAATAATCTTGTCTTTGCAGGGCATAACGCTTTCAGGTTTGGTAGTGACCCATTTTATTCAAATGGATTTATTCCAACAGTAAAGCAGTTGATGGATCGCATCGTTAGTGGCGATTAACAGCTTAGTGATCGCGGTAAATAGAATAAAAAAGCTCCATTTTTTGGAGCTTTTTTTATTACTGACTGCATGTTTCATAAAATTTTAGGTAAAACTAGAGGATTTTGAAACCTTTCCTTGTCATGCTTGACTAGCACGATTGGGAAATATGTATGTTTTGTCCTCAGTTAAAGGCGTTAATCGCGCTCTCGGATGCAGATGCTGCGTCGGAGGCTTCGCGGGTGCTTGAGCGCCGTGGTATTTCCAATCTTTTGTCAGTTAAATGCACCTATGACGCTATCGATGCGATGGTTAAAGGGAGTTTTGGCCTCTTTGTAGTTGATGCGCCTATACCCATGACACTCAGTCGTCCTGGAGTGCCAGGTGGCATTGATTTTATTAGGTTTATCCGAATGTGCGAAGGTGAAATGGGCGAGGCAGTTGTCGTGTTTTTGCGCAGTAAGCTGGGAGAGGTAAACCTCCTTCAAGTGCGAGATGAAATTGTTACTGTGCGAGATTCTGGCGCAAATTGCATACTAAATCACCCGCTAACTTTTGCAAAATTCGATGAGTATGTTGCACCAGATCTTGTGAAACCTCGGTTATTTTTAAGAATGGCTGGCTATACAGGCCCTTGCAGACGCCGGGTAAAAATCCCAGTTGAAAATGAGCGACGTAAGAGTTAGTAGCTTTTTTACATAAAAATATACAACGGCTGTTACCTAGTGAGGGCCTTTCATAGTCTGTAAGATGGTTCTAGGTTTTTTATAAAGCCAAGCTCATATAGGTAACATCTGGTTCTGGGTTTACATTGTATGGTTGGGTTTCTGTAAACCCAAGTTTCCGATACAGGGAAACTGCAGTTTCTAGGCGTGTTAGACTATCGAGTACCATTGATTGATAACCGAGGTTCCTTGCATGATGGATTAGCTGCTCACAAAGCGCCCGCCCGATGCCTTTGCTCTGCGTTCTTGGTGTGACAAATAGCCGTTTCATTTCACAGGCATGTGTGCCGTGAGGTATAAGGCCGACTGCACCGATTGCTAGGCCACTTTGTCGAGCTAACAGTAATAAAGCATACTTGTCTGGAAACGTGGCCATCTCTTGCTCAAAACCTTGGAAGCCGAGGTCCACAGGAAGCCAGTCAGCATACTCCTGAAACAATTGTTTAACAGCTGCTATATCTTCCGTAGTACTAGCTTTTACTATCTTGAGTGTCATGTTTCTGCCGGTTCTGTATGGCTCGGTTTCCATACCATATAGCAATCTGTTCCGGCGTATATGTCGCCTTTAGGGTTTTTAGCAATTTCGAAGCCCAACTTTTCATAAATACGCATTGCAGGTTTGAGTTTGGTGTGGGTTTCCAAGAATAGAAATTTCCCCTGCTTTTTCTGAAAGAAGTTTATTACAGCTTGGCATAAGAGTTTGCCCACGCCTTTACCTTGGGCAGCGTCTGTTACTGCAAGTTTGGTTAGTTCGTAGGTGTTGTCGTCTTCCACTTTTACTGCAACTGTACCAATCACCTCTTCATTCTGGAGTGCAAAGAAAATTTCGCCGCCATCGCTTAATATGTGTTGCTCCGGATTGGCGAGTATTTTTCGATGAATGGGTTCAACCGTGAAATATTTTTCCAACCAAGTAATATTCATATTGAAGAAGACTTGACGGAACCGCGGCGCGTACACCTCAATGACGATGTTGTCTTTGCTCATGGTGGCGTTCCGTCTTGCCATTCCATATAGTAATTGGAACGTTGGTAAGGGCTTGGCACTGGGTTGGGCAATTCGACAAAGCCAAGTTTCCAATACAACCTGATGGCATTTTCTAACAGCGTGTTAGTCTCAAGAAAAAGTGTATCACCGGCCCTAGCTTTGAAGCGGGTGATCACACCTTCACAAAGGGCGGCACCAATGCCTCCTTTTCTGGCCGATTGGTCCACACCAAGTTTGGTGAGCTCATAGCGTCCTGGGCCCATTGATTTCATGGCAACCGTACCGATAGCTTTACCGTTTTCAACAGCAAATAATATTTCTCCGCCCTCATCTATGATGTAGCGTTGGGGGTCGGATAATACTTTTTGATCAATAGGCTCAACAGCGAAGAATTCTTCCAGCCATGCAACATTGAGATCATAAAAGGCTTGTTGATATTTGGCGTCATAGCCCTCGATGGTGAATGTCATAATGCGGCCTTTCTGGCGGGCTTTTGCCATTCCATATAATAATCTGTGCGATCGTAGGAGCGGTGGGGAACGGGTAATTCTACAAACCCGACACGTTTATATAGTGCGATAGCGGGGGTAAGGGTTGAATTTGTTTCTAGAAATAATTTTTCGCCGCCCCTGGCTATAAAACGGTCCACAAGTGCACGGCACAGCCCTACGCCTGCGCCTAAACCGCGAGCTTCTTCCGAGACTATCAATTTTGCCAATTCAAATTGACCCGCATTAGTGTGTTTCATTGTAACAGTGCCAACAGCGACACCATTTTTCAGCGCAAAAAATATCTCCCCGCCTTTGTTTAGGATGTGATGCTCTGGATTTGATAGGACGTCCATATCTTTTGGTTCAAAAGACCAAATGGTTGTTTCCATCCAGTTTACATTAAGGTCGTGATAGGCTTGCTTGTGCACTGTGTGGTATGGCACAATCTCAATAGTTTCTTTCGGCGTATTATCTATGAGATGAGTTTGCACTCTATCATAGAATGCCTTCTTCTTAAGGCGGTCTTCAAGTCCGGATATTCCTGCAACAAGATTGAAGCCGCTTTCTGTCATTATATCGTTCATGGATTGTTCAAGGGCTGCCCATAGGGGAACCAGCTTATCTCTAATTGTTTGCCCGTACTTCGTGAGGCGTACCATTTTTTGTCGCCCATCGCCTGTCGCTATGGTTTCGACAATATTGTCTTTAGCCATCCGTTTTATGGTTTGGCTGACAGCTGAATGGCTAAAGCCAGCTAGCTTGGCAATATCCGCAATGGTTAGCTGCTCAAATTGTATAATCGCGTACATTGCATAAAAGTAGCTTACCCGAAAAGGAAGCCCCGCCTCTTCATATAGTCGATCCGAATCAGCTGTTAGCTGTTCCATAAAACGGCGCATACGCGTGCCGACGCCCAGTTCAAAGTATATCTCGTGCGGGAAATTTAGGTTTAGTTCAGTAGCATCTGACAAGTGTTTTCTCCGTGGTTGAGAAAATATATAAGTGCTTATACAATTACTGTCAATAAGGCGCGAATCAATTTTTTTCTTGTTACGATTGAGGTTCTGATTAGGGAGTTAGTCTAGTATCTCATTGTTGTAAACACCCCACACATGGCGCTTTTCTATCCATGCTTTGGTGTCTCCAACTTTCAGACGGCACCAAATGTCAGTGCAAGTCAAAATGCGGCCAATAACGCCGGGTTCCGCAGTTAAAAGGGCCGCTGAGCTCATGTCATCATCACGGTATAAGGTTCTGACACGTCCACGAATAAGGGCTGTTCTTGGGCCGTAAAGAAGTGTAACAAGAATCCAGCCTTCAACGCCTTCATGATCACGAACTTTACGCCATGCGCCGTGTTCCGCTGTTATTTCTAGCGGTAGCAATCTGCGTTTATAAGTCCATAAAATAGGATATTGGCGGCCTGGTCCTGAACGCATATTGGCCTTTTCTGTATTCAAAGATACAAATCGCGGCAAAGCTTGGCCACTGGCACCAACAGTATCTGCAAGCACTATTTGGCTGCTGAAAACTGAAAAAAACACTAAAAAAGCTATAATAAGTCTGTTCACGCCTGTTTCCCCATCGCTTGGCGTTTGAATCAACTGTCACCTTCTGGTACAGAACCGGTAAGACTATACGCGGCTGCTATGATGCGCGCTAGAAAAGGTTATTTTGTCTCATGAGTCAAACAGGAAACAGATCTCGGCCAAAGGTTATTGTCACGCGTAAATTGCCGGACAGTATCGAAACCAGAATGGCCGAACTTTTTAATGTTACGCTGAATTTGGCTGACGCCCCGCTGAGCCGCGAAGAATTAAAGGCTGCGGTCGCTAAGGCACATGTATTGGTACCAACTGTAACTGACACAATTGATTCAGATATAATTGATGCCGCCGGTGAGAATTTAACACTCATTGCCAATTTTGGTGCAGGGGTCGATCATATCGATGTTGCTGCAGCTCAGAAGAAGGGCATTGTGGTAACCAATACGCCAGGGGTTTTAACGGAAGACACAGCTGACCTTACAATGGCGCTGCTGTTATCGGTTCCACGTCGACTGTTCGAAGGCGAAAAAATATTACGAGCGGGTGAATGGAGCGGTTGGACGCCGACTTTTTTGATGGGCCACCGTATTCAAGGTAAACGCCTTGGTATTATTGGTATGGGGCGCATTGGCCGTGCTGTAGCACGCCGTGCCAAAGCGTTTAATATGGCGGTACATTATCATAACCGGTCGCGTCTTCCCGAGCAGACAGAAGCTGAACTTGAGGCCACTTACTGGGAAGACTTGGACCAAATGTTAACACGCATGGATTTCGTGTCTGTGAACTGCCCGTTAACTGAAGAGACAAAACACCTGCTCAATCGTGACCGGCTTACCAAGATGCAACCGCATGCTGTTATTATTAATACCGCGCGTGGTGGTATTGTTGACGAAGAAGCACTCGCGGATTTGATCGAGGTTGGCCGTATTGCTGGGGCTGGCCTTGATGTTTTTGAAGAAGAACCAACAATCAATGCGAAGCTCTTGGAGCTAGATAATGTAGTGCTTCTACCGCATATGGGATCAGCTACAATAGAAGGCCGCGTTGCAATGGGCGAAAAGGTGCTCATTAATATTAGAACGTTTATGGATAACCACCGGCCACCAGACCGTGTGTTGCCTTTTTAAAGGTTTAAATCAGTTATTGGATTGATGCTGGCTAGCGAATTGCTTTTACTGCAGTGTAAGCGCTGTGAACGCTGGCTTTTAGAAACATAAAGTAATAAGTAACGGCATGACCGAATTAAAAAACATTCGCAACTTTTCAATTGTTGCCCATATTGACCACGGTAAGTCTACTTTAGCTGACCGTATGATCCAAACCACTGGTGCGCTTTCGGCTCGAGAGATGCAGCAACAAGTTCTTGATTCGATGGATATCGAACGCGAGCGGGGTATTACTATTAAGGCGCAAACTGTGCGGCTTGAATACCCAGCAAAGGATGGTCAGACGTATATCCTTAATCTAATGGATACGCCGGGTCACGTTGACTTTGCCTATGAAGTAAGCCGTTGTTTGTCGGCTTGTGAGGGGTCATTGTTGGTTGTTGATGCTAGTCAGGGTGTGGAAGCACAAACTCTTGCTAACGTTTATCAGGCGATGGAACATGATCATGAGATTGTTCCTGTTCTGAACAAAATTGATTTGCCTGCGGCTGAACCCGAGCGTGTGCGTACTCAAATCGAAGATGTGATCGGAATAGACGCGTCGGATGCTGTTGAGTGCTCAGCGAAGTCAGGCATAGGTATTGAGGCGGTGCTTGATAGTATTGTTGAGCGCTTGCCACCCCCCGAAGGGGATAGAAATGCTCCGCTCAAGGCCCTACTAGTAGACAGCTGGTACGATTCGTATTTGGGCGTTATGGTTCTTGTTCGTGTGATTGACGGTGCTATTAAAAAAGGCCAGCTGATCAAAATGATGGCAGCTGATAGTGAGCATAAAGTTGATCAGGTGGGTGTTTTTACGCCTAAAGGTGTGCCCGTCGCGGAGCTTGGTCCTGGTGAAGTTGGTTTTATAACGGCTTCTATCAAAGAAGTGGCCGACACGCATGTCGGTGACACAATTACCGATGTGAAACGGCCTTGTGTACAGGCTCTTCCAGGGTTTCAACCGAGTAGATCTGTTGTCTTCTGTGGCTTGTTTCCTGCGGATACGTCTGAATATGAACAGTTAAAAGATGCGTTGGGTAAACTGCGCCTTAATGATGCGAGCTTTGAGTATGAAACTGAAAGCTCAACAGCGTTGGGTTTTGGTTTCCGCTGTGGCTTCTTGGGCATGCTTCATTTGGAGATTATCCAAGAGCGCATTAACCGCGAGTTTGATATTGAATTAATTACAACAAGCCCAAGCGTTATTTATAATATTCATCTGCATAATGGTGAAATGATTGAGCTACATAATCCTGCTGATATGCCAGAGGTGACACGCATAGACCGTATCGAAGAACCTTGGATTGATGCGACTATTCTTGTGCCGGATGAACATTTGGGCACTGTGTTGAAGCTTTGCGAAGACAAGCGCGGCATTCAGGAAGATCTTACCTACGTTGGGTCACGGGCCATGCTTAAATATAAGTTGCCGCTCAATGAAGTTGTGTATGATTTTTATGATCGTCTCAAGTCCGTTAGTCGCGGTTATGCAAGTTTTGACTATGATATGTGCGGCCACCAAGAATCAGACCTTGTAAAGATGTCTATTCTGGTGAATGCGGAGCCTGTGGATGCTTTGTCTATGCTTGTGCATCGTTCGGCCGCAGAAAGTCGTGGCCGGGCACTGTGCGACCGCCTGAAGGACCTGATCCCTCGCCAATTGTTTAAGATTCCAATTCAGGCGGCTATTGGAGGCAAGGTTATCGCTCGTGAAACAATTTCTGCCATGCGGAAAGACGTAACCGCTAAATGTTATGGCGGAGATGTAACCCGTAAGAAAAAACTTCTCGAGAAGCAAAAGAAGGGTAAAGCTAAAATGCGTATGTATGGGAAGGTAGAAATCCCTCACAGTGCATTCATTGCGGCACTTAAAATGCGTGAAACATAGAGACGGTCTAAACTATAGATTGTTTGTGCCCTTATAGGGTGTGTTTTTCGTAATTTTATAGTTTTTAAAAGTCCGTGAGATGTTAGGAATTCTGCGGATTTTTTGTGACTTTTACATTTTTTGTGAAAAAAGTTTAATTATCGTTTGTTGTTTACCGCTTGTTAACAGGCACTCTTGTATAAAGAAGATGCTGATACAGCCTAATAGCTCCCTTGATCTGACTGTGTCGCGCGGAACCGCATGTCCTCCCCCGATTGCGGTTCCGCTTTTTTGTGCGCAGCATTTTTTATAGAAATTATCCCTCAGTAGGCTGTATTATTCAATCGGTTATTGCATCCTGTGCTGGATTGTTTTTCAATAGCTAAGCAATAGAAACCTTTAGGATATTTTATGCAACGCTGGCTGCACTCATTGATAATATTTTCTTTTACTTTTTGTTTGTCCGGAATGGCAATCGCACAGAATGATGATAGTGACCCACGGCAATTAGCGCTTGATATTTATAGTGGTATTAACCGCGGGACTGAAGAAGCCTCTGTTGCGCTGAAATTGGGACAGGTTATCGAGTTATTTCGGTATCGGTGTACGCGTGTCAGCGATTATCAGGTTTACTCGCTTCGACCCAATTTGACTGATTTAAAGGTTAAATGTAGTGGTGATCCGCTTTACGGTGTGACGGTCGCTTCTAACGGCTTTGTGACAGTGTATGGGGGGAACGGTATTCTTTCGGGCCTCGACCGTCGGGATGCACTTATTTACAGCTTTAGTTCAGAAGGTGCGCTTGCGCAGGATTCTCGCCTAACGGTTGGGCAGGCGCTTGATGATACTGCTGTACGTCTAGAGCTTGGCGACGAATATAATTATTTGTACCTCCTTGGTATGTTCATGCTGATCGCGGCAATGGGTATCCTTGGTATATTAGTGTGGGTTAGGGTTTGGCGGCGGAAATCAGGGCGTAAACCACGTGCACGTATGAAGCCAATGCAAAAGCATAGAGTTGTCCTATCTACATCTGTAAAGGATGTTTTGATCGCCGAAAGTGAAGAAGTGTCAAAGTTTGTGCATCATCACCCATCGGGCGTTTTCATTTCCACCGGTAAGCGCGGTAAGCGACGTCTGTTTTCCTCAAAGCTTTGGGCAATTGTTTACGCTCGATATGGTATTAAGCTATTTGAGACTTCACTGCCGAGTGAATATTCTCCTGACCATGCGGGTGATCATTAGGCTCTGGTTCAACGTCGGAAGGGCGGCGTCCAAGTAATGCCGGTTACCTGAGAAAAAAACTGTGCAGCAAAAACAAAAAAAATGATGAGCAGCATGAATTGAACCAGATGCGGTGAAAATAGGGAGACAGTTCCTAATTGACGTTTCTTTTCACGCCACCCTATCCAAAGCCAGAGGCTTGCGCAGACCAAAAGGCCGATAAAGCTGTGTGTAGAAGACATGGTTTAATGTACTCAATACGTCAATTAGTGCGAGGGGTAAAATCGGGTTTCCCAAAGTGGAAACCTTGTGCGAAATCTACCCCTAGAGACTTCAGGAAGTCCGCTTGAAAACGACTTTCTACATGCTCACCGATTGTTTTGATATTTAAATCGTTGCATAGGCGGACAATCGATAAGAGAAAAGTTGGCTTATAGTGCGGGGAATTCATTTCACTAACGTACGTGCCATCAATTTTGACATAGTCGACGTTAAAGGCGCGAAGATACTGATAGCCGGCGGCACCTGCTCCAAAATCGTCGAGGCATATTTTATAGTCATGAGCTTTGAGGTCATTGAGTATTGCTTCTACTTTTTCCAAATTCTGTATGGCCGCTGTTTCTGTGAGCTCCAATAAAATAGACCGAGATACATCCTTTGCTCCTTTTAGAGTGTGAAGCAATGAATCTACAAATCGGCCACTGTCAAGCGTGCGGCCTGACAGGTTCACTGCCAAGGTAAGGGGGGTACCAAGGTTTTTCATCTTACGCACATAATCAATGGCTTTTTTACAAAGAGCGATATCAAATTCTTCTATAATACCAACTTCTTCAGCGAACTTGATAACCTCAAGTGGTGTGCGTTGTTCACTATCATCTTCGAAGCGACTCAGAATTTCATTGTGATGAATATCGCCAGTGCTTAGCGAAACAATAGGCTGAAAAGCAATTTTGAAATTACCTGTTTCAATCATACTGCGCATGGTGGTAACTCGGCGCTGTGCTTGTCCTGCCATATCTTCGAATGCGCCCGATAGAGTGTCAAAATCCACTTCGCTTGGGTTCTTGCAAAATTCGTTCAGCACATATGATAGTGTGCGTAAAATTTGCTCTTCGGATACGTCTGAGCCATTGCCTGCTAATGTAGAATAGGCCGTTTTAAGTGTGATGTTTTCATCGAGTGATTTAAGAGATTCGTTTAATTGCTTACCATCCGCCTTGGTGCGATGGAGAAACGCAAAATGCTTGTCACCAATTTGCCCTGCGGTTTGCCCATCAACTGACAAGGTCTTTAGGTGGGCCCCTACTTGCGTCAGTAAGTGCCGCATATACTTAGGGCCGAAACGCTTCTTTGCTTCTTCTAGGCCGTCTACTTCAACGGCAGTCATGTAGATACTGCTGCTGGTCGGGGTGTCGGCCATTGTTTTGCTCGCGAGGTCCATGAAGGCATCTCGAGATAATAGACCTGTTTCAGGATCTATCGCACTATCACTAATACCACCGGAGCCGAGGGGGGCAGCTCTAAGGGCAAGAAATGTGTGGCCATTACTACCTGGCATTGTTAAGGCAAAGGCGCGTAATGCGAGGCTACGATTACCCTCAGCCATGAAGCGCAAGGGAAGAGGGCCAATACGCCCTTTGTGTTCTAGATGGAGCATGAGTGCTTTAAAAATTTCGCGATCATCAACATCTATAAGCGACGAAACGTTTGCCCCAACGATTGATTTGTTCTTTTCAGTTCCTATTCTATCTATGGCACCGCCCTCAAAAAGAATTTTACCGTCAGAATCTAGCTCGAGGAAAATTTCGGCTGCGGCAAAGGCAAAGGCGACAAACCTTTCTCTTTCCTTTTTAATTTCCTCCAGAACACCTGACATCGCACTCCCCCAGGAGAAATAAGTTAACCAAACATCTTTCTATAGGATGCACTTCTTGAAAGCACCATGCTTAAACCAGAATAGTAAAGAATTTATAGACAGTTAAAATTTTATCGATGCTTTGAATAAATTTCCGCTTCTGCTAGCGTGCCTTCAAAGAGACAGGGAGTAGTATTATGAAAGTTTCAAGGGCAATTGTTGGTGCTGCACTAGCGGTGTTAACAAGCACAACACTAACTGCGGCTGATCAATCTTTTTCCTACGATGACATTTTCCATCTTGAGTATGCAAGCGGCGCTCGGGTTTCCCCTGATGGGCAGTCGGTTGTTTACGAGCGTCGGTCCATGGATATCATGACGGATAGCATGCGCACGAATATCTGGTCCGTTGATTTGGATGGCCAAAATCACAGACCAGTGTTGTCTGGTAAGGCACAGTATCGTATGCCTCGTTTTTCGCCTGATGGTACGCGGATGGCTTATGTCTCAAGTGTGGAAGGTAAGACACAAGTCTATGTGAAGTGGCTGGATACTGGGCAGACCGCAAGGGTTACTGATCTTCAGTTTACACCTTCGGCATTAAGTTGGGCACCTGATGGTAAATCTATTGCTTTCACTATGTTCGTGCCGAAGAAGGCAACGAGTTTGTTTACGTTGCCTGCTAAACCTAAGGGTGCTAGTTGGGCGGGCAATGCTCATGTGGTTGATAGGGTAACATACCGTGCGGATGGCCGAGGTATGTTACCGACTGGGTTTACCCATATATTTATCGTCCCTGCGGATGGTGGTACGCCTCGTCAGTTAACTGACGGTGATTATAATCATGGTAGCAGTCTGAGTTGGACCAAAGACAACAGCGCTATAATTTTCTCGGCTAACCGAAGCGAGAACTGGGAACTGGACCCCGCACAGACCGATATTTTTAAGGCTGATATTACGTCAGGTAACTTAACACAACTTACAACTCGTATTGGGCCAGACCAGAGTCCACAAGTGTCACCAGACGGGTCTCTCGTCGCTTATACGGGCTTTGATGATCAGGAACTTTCTAATCAGAATGCCCAATTGTATCTGATGAACATGGATGGATCCGGGGCGCGTTCTTTGACGGATACGCTTGATCGCAATGTTGGTGATGTGCAGTGGGCAGCTGATGGGCAGGGCCTTTACTATTCTTATGACAGCGAGGGTAAGCGCCTAGTTGGTTATGTCACTTTGACTGGTGGAAGCCGAGTTATTACCAATCAGCTAGGTGGCACAACGCTTGGTCGCCCGTACACGAGCGGAGAATATCGCGCAGCGCCGGATGGCCGGATTATCTTTACGCAGAGCAATGTGCAGCGGCCTGCTGATTTGGCCGTCGTTGACCGAATTGGCCGCACTACACCCTTGACGTCGCTCAATGAGGATGTGCTCTCAGGAAAAGCAATGGCAACAGTTGAGGAGCTCCAAGCGACTTCAAGTGTAGACGGCCGTTCTATACAAGCTTGGCTTGCTAAACCTGCTGGTTTTGATGGGAGTAAAAAGTACCCGCTCATTCTGGAAATTCACGGCGGCCCTCACGCGGCCTACGGGCCACACTTTAGTGGAGAGGTCCAGCTTTATGCTGCTGCGGGCTATATGGTTTTATATGTGAACCCGCGGGGTAGTACATCCTACGGGCAGGACTTTGCAAATCTTATTCACCATAATTATCCTTCGCAAGATTATGATGATCTGATGGACGTTGTGAATGCTACAGTAGGGTTAGGTAATGTTGATGAAGACCAGTTGTACATAACTGGTGGATCGGGTGGCGGTACTTTAACGGCTTGGTCAGTGGGTAAAACTAATCGTTTTCGAGCCGCTGTCGTTGCAAAGCCGGTGATTAACTGGGCCAGCTTTGTCTTAACTGCTGATTTTAGCAATTACTTCACGAAATATTGGTTTGCAGAAATGCCTTGGGAAAACCCAACACACTATTGGCAGCGGTCACCACTTTCTCTGGTAGGTAATGTACAAACACCAACGATGTTGTTAACTGGTGAAAATGATCATCGCACGCCTATGTCTGAAACCGAGCAATATTATCAGGCTTTGAAACTTCGGGGTGTGGATAGTGTTATGGTCAGGATTCCGAAGTCTGGACATGGCATTGCCGCAAAGCCGAGTAATTTGGTGCAGAAGGTTGGAAATGGTTTAGCATGGTTTGAGAAGTATGCCCCTGCCGAGACGGCAGGGGACTAAAGCAGAGTGATTCGGGCGACGATTTTTTAATTGGTCGCCCGATATATTACATCTCCGGCCACCATTGTCATGGTGGCTTTTCCTTTTGGAATGTCACTTTCTATTACTGTCATTAGATCAATGTTAAACGCACTCAAGTCAGCTTGCTTCCCAACTTCAATACTGCCGATTTTGTCCTCCTGAAATGAGGCTATCGCTGGCCATAAAGTAAACATTTTGAGTGTTTCTTCTCGAGTTAAGGCTTCTTCTGGGTGCCAATTCTCTCCTTGGAATCCGTTAAGGTCTCTACGAGAAGTTGCCGCATAAAACTCGATAAGGGGCTCACCGCGTTCTACTGGTGCATCCGAACCTCCAGCAATGATGACACCACTGTTGATGAGGGTAGACCATGCGTAAGCTCCATTTAAGCGACTATCGCCTAGTCGCGCTGGCGCAAAATGCATATCACCGATAGCGTGAGAAGGTTGCATTGACGGGATGATGCCGAGTTGTTTGTAGCGGACGATATCATCCAGATTAACAATTTGAGTGTGCTCGTCTCGCCAACGTGGGTTTTCAATTGTGCGGTTTGAAGCAGGGACAGCTGAGAATGCTTCCTGGTACCAATCAAGCAAGAGGCGGTTGGCCCTGTCGCCGATTGCGTGAGTATTGACCTGGTACCCGCCTTCGAGGGCCTCAATAAGGATGGGCATGAGCTCTTCCTTGGTCGATAACATCAGGCCATCTGTATTTGCGTCAGAATAAGATTCAATCAGTGCTGCACCGCGCGAACCCAAGGCCCCGTCCATGTATAATTTGATTGCTCGAGTTATAGCTTTGCCATTCTCTGTTGTGCGCGGGCCGGATTGGAACAAGGTAGAGGCTTCATTTTGATCAACGCTATTATAGACGCGTATCTTGAGGGCCCCATTATTCGCTAAAGCCTCTATTGCTTCGACCTGAGGCCAGGACACGGACATATTATGAACGCCAGTCCAACCAAAACGACTGTATACCTCGCCCCCAGTTGTCAAATATTGCTCTAGGTCAGCGGTGGTTTCTTTTGGTAGAATTGGAGAGATAAGGCTTTGTGCGTTATCAACAATCATGCCAGTGATTTCACCTAGGGCGTTTTTTGTAATCGCGCCGCCAAAAGGCACTGGCGTTAGTGCTGTGATATTGGCTGCTTTGAGTGCTGCCGAGTTTGCGACAAGTGCATGACCATCTGCCCGGGTAAGAATTACGGGTAGGTCGGCTATGACTTCGTCGATGTCCCATCTAGAGGGGAAGCGTTTTTCCGGCCAGTGTGTTTCTATCCAGCCGCGGCCGATGATGGCCGTTTGATCAGGGTGGTTCGTGCGCCAATCAGCGATAGTGTCTTTTAATTCTTTCAGGGACGATACTTGTTCTAGGTTCAAGGAGAGTTCACGCTGACCTATACCTGATAGATGTGCATGTGCATCTGTAAAGCCTGGAAATACAGTTGAACCAGTGAGGTCAATTATTTCAGTGTTTGGGCCAATGAAGGCCTCAGATGATAGGCGAGTCCCTACATGGGCAAAGCGGCCCATCGTGATAGCTACAGCTTCAACGCGGGGTGTATCATCGTTGGCTGTGTAGATTGCATCTGCCCACACAACGGTATCTGCATAGGAGTTGTTTTTAAGTGTTTCTGGTGCTGTTTGAGCGTGTAAGGTGCTGCTAATGAAGATAGCAGTAAGAAGAATGTAAATTGTCCGCATGATTTCCCCTCCCGGTATATGGGGCATGCTAGGGTTAGAGGTATAATTGTGCAAGGTTGTTAGTGTTTGCCTTGCGCTGGCCTACGCAATTGAGCACAATAATAAACAATAGATGATAGGCATGGGTTGTGGTGACAATTGACGTGACAGTATAGGGGCTAAATTTATATGCGCGGGCTTATTGTTGCATTGTTGATACTAGGTTGGCTTCCGGTAGTGATATTCAAACCGCACGTTGGTGTGTTGGTTTGGAGTTGGGTGTCACATATGGCGCCACAGGCATACACGTATAATTTTGCGAACGCTTTTCCATTTTTGGTCATAATTGCTGCCGCTACTTTAGGGGGGATGGTGCTGAGCCGGGAACAAAAAAAATTACCTTCGCACCCTATTGTGATTATGATTTTTGTTTATTGGTTGTGGGTTATTATCACGACGCTGATGGCGTTTGAGCCCAGCGTGTCGCAGGGGAAATTGGTTCACTTATCAAAGGTTATATTTTTTGCGTTAATATCGCTGACGGTAATGCAGTCCCCCAACCGGCTGAAGGCCTTTTTCTGGGTGATGGCTGTATCATTAATGTTTATTGCTGTTAAAGGTGGGTTGTTTACTTTGTTAACAGGAGGAGCTGCCCGCGTTCAGGGTGCTGGCGGCATGATGGGAGATAATAACCAACTTGCAATGGCGATGTGTATGTTATTGCCTCTCGCCATACATTTAGTGCAATATCCCCCGGTTAATTATTTAAGATTACCTCTTCTTGGCGCAGCTGTTCTTGTTGCTTTTTCTGTTTTGGGCACACAATCTCGCGGAGGGTTCGCGGCTCTTGCAGCTGTTACGTTTATGTTGTTTTTAAAAGCAAAGCGTAAGGTAGCTATTTTTGTAGCTATTTTTGTTGTTGCCAGTGCAGGCTTTATGTTTATGCCGGATAGTTGGAAAGAGAGGATTCAAAGTACTGAAAACGCGGCAGAAGACAGTAGTTTTGTTGGACGTGTTTCTATGTGGAAATTTTCTGTCAATTTGGCCGACGAAAACCCGCTGCAAGGTGGGGGCTTTAATATTTTTTATGTCCCACGAGCGGCCGAATTATATATGCCACCTGGATATGATGCCCGTGCACCGCATTCTATCTATTTTGAGGTGCTAGCTGAGCATGGTTATGTTGGGCTTGTGCTTTTTCTAACTCTAATTTTCACAGGGTGGTATGCGGGTGGTTCACAAGCAAAAAAATACCGGGCCTACGAGGAAACAAAATGGATTGGGGGTATGTGTTGGGCCAGCCAGTTAAGTATTGTGGGTTTTGCTGCGGGTGGGCTAACTGTGAACATTGCAACACTTGATATCTTTTACCATATTTTAGCACTGATTGTTATGTGCAGCGTGGTCGGAGAGCAGTTGATGGCGGGGACATTAACTAAGGTTGGCACAAACGAAGTGCTTGAAGCAAAACCAGAAAGTGAAAAATGGCAACCGGGGGCGTCAGGCGTACAGGCACAGAAGCGCTTCTAGCCTATTTTTCGGGTACATTCTCTTCTTTTTCCATGAAAGGCGATAAGGTGTCATGGCGGCGTTTTCGTGACCAGCGAAGTAATGAAAATAGCCCGCCAGCTAGGGCGCCTAAGCTGATAACACCAAGAAATATAAGAGAAAAACCCAACACCCATGAGCCTAGGCTGTGCAGGCTTTCACAGGTGCCATCGCAGTTGGCGTCGCCAATGCTACCATACTCAAAATAGAAGCCGGCCCAAACCATGAGGCTCAGAAAAATGAGCCCAAAAATGATGCGCAGGGTCAAAAATGGCCGGGCGCGTTCCCGTTGGCGTTTTTGTATGAAGGTATTTTCTGACATGGCGGCACTATGCTGTTTGCTCGCGCAACAATCAAGCCACGAGCGTGGTTTCGCTCTAGAACATTGATTTTAAATGGAAATACAATGTTTCTTGAGGGCGTGGCGCAATTGGTCATAGCTTAAATTCAAATATTCCGCCGTGGCACGTTGGTTAAAACGATTAGCCTCAAGCGACTTTTCCAGCAATCTTTTCTCAAGGCAGTTGATCTCTTCGCGTAAGCAAAAGGGGCCTTCTGGCTCGCTTACTGTGCTTTTTCTGTGCTCATCCTGTGTCTCTGTGTGCTTTTCTATATATTTAGGGGCGCTTTTGGGCCTGAAAGGGCTCTCGAACGGGTCAAAAATAATTTGGTCGAGTGGCGCCTCGCCGTCCCATGCGCGGTACACAGCTCGCTCCACTACATTTTTCAACTCGCGGATGTTGCCCGGCCATGCATAATTCAGCATCATCTCCATTGCTTCGTCGGTGTAGCCGGGAAACTGGAGCCACTCCAGCTCGCTCGCCATGCCTTTACCAAAATGCTCAGCGAGGGTGGGAATGTCCTCTTTACGTTCCCTGAGTGGGGGCACGGTAATCACATCAAAGGCTAATCGGTCCAGAAGATCATGGCGGAACTTACCCGCGTCTGCGGCAGATGGCAGGTCAATATTGGTTGCGGCCACCACGCGTACATCAACAGATATAGTGTCCGTTCCACCCACACGTTCGAACTCGCCGTATTCAATAACCCGCAGCAGCTTTTCTTGCGCTGCCATGCTCATGGTGCCAATTTCATCCAAAAACAGGCTGCCTTCGTCCGCTGCCTCAAAACGTCCGGCGCGTTTGGTGCGGGCGCCTGTGAAAGCTCCGGGCTCATAGCCAAACAATTCGCTCTCGAGCAATGTTTCCGCGAGCGCTGCACAGTTCATTTTTTGAAAATTCCGGTTCCAGCGTCCTGAAAGAAAATGCAGACGCGAAGCAATCATCTCTTTGCCGGTACCGCGTTCACCAATCACCAGCATGGGCCGGTCAAGCGGAGCGGCCCGACTGATTTGGTCCATCATATCCAGCAGTGCAGGAGAGGATCCAATAATTTGATCTTGGGGCGCCATATGAATCCTAAATATTGGTATTTTTCACTATATATTAGTTTATTTTTACAATTATAAAAAGGCTTCGTCAAGCAAAAACAAAATAAATTGTTTAGTATCAATGATTTAACTTTTTTTGAAAAACTGGCACACCCCCTGCAAAGTAAGGGATATCAGAACAAAAAAATAACTGACATATAAAAAAGACAGCGAAAATAAGACTGAAGGAACACAGACAATGACAACCATGTTGCAGACATTTTCATTCTCCGGAGACACTGAAGAAACTGGAGAGTTCGAAGGCTTGCTAGCAGCGTCTTTAGTGCGTGGCGCTAAAACACGGATGCCAGAGGCAAGTCGCCGTCAACGTCGCATGACACGTCGTCGTCGGTTTTCTTGAGGTTTTAAATACCATGGCCCGATCTTCTGAATAAAAATAATAACAGAATATCGGGCCGCGTTTTTCAGAACAAGAGGCCGACAAAAAAGAGGCTCAATCAGGGAAATGCAATCAGTCCTAAAAAAGTGGCAACAAAGCCTGAGGACGTAGCGAGGATTATTGAAAGGAAAGTACAATGGGCATTTTTTCACGCCTGACAGATATCGTTAATTCAAACATCAACAACATTCTTGATAAGGCTGAAGACCCAGAGAAAATCATCCGTATGGTCATCCAGGAAATGGAAGACACACTTGTTGAGGTACGTTCAAGCGCGGCCAAGTCTATTGCGGACCAAAAAGATGTTGAACGCCGTCTGAAAAAGCTTGTGAAAGCCCAGTCTGATTGGGAGAGCAAAGCGGAACTTGCCATTTCTAAGGGCCGTGATGATCTCGCAAAAGGCGCCTTGATGGAGAAAAACAAAGTCGCTGAGATGGCTGCCCTTCTTCAAGAGGAAGTAAATCATCTGAATGAGGCCCTTGGCCGCAACGAAGAAGATGTCATCAAACTTGAGGCAAAACTTCGTGAAGCACGCGCCAAAAAGGCAACTATTCAGGCACGTCACAGCACGGTTTCGGCAAAAGTTCGCGTAAAACGCAACTTGCATGACAACCGCATCCAAGACGCGTTTGACCGGTTTGATAAAGTTGACGCCCGCCTAGACCGTATCGAAGCAGAGGCTGAATCGTATGACCTTGGTAAAGGCCAAACAATCGCTGAAGAAATTGCAGGCCTAGAAGCTGGCGACGAGATCGAAAAAGAACTCGCGGCCCTTAAGGCAAAATCTTCAAGCGCAGCTACGCCGTCCGTGAAGAAAAAAGCAGCAAGCAAATAAGCTGATCAAAGCGAGGGAGTGCCGGCGCAAAGCCGGCCAATAAGAATAAGAAGGATCAAACAATGGATGAAGCGATTCCAATACTGCTGCTTACGATCGTGGTGCCACTTTGGATTATCTTTCACTATGTAACCAAGTGGAAGCAAATGAAGGGCATCACACCGGAAGATGAGGCTTCGTTTGGTGACCTGCGCACCTCGGCTGACCGCCTAGAGGACCGCCTTCGCACCATGGAACGTATCATGGATGATGAAATACCAGGCTGGAGGAACCGTCATGAGCTTTAATAAAAGTCCCACCCGGTTATACAAAGACCCCCGCCGTGGTAAAATAATGGGTGTGTGTGCTGGTATCGCTGATTATTTTGATATCAAGGTTGGGGTTGTACGTTTCCTGACTGTTATCACAGCCCTTGTTACAGGCATCTGGTTTGTTGTCATTGCCTATTTCATCCTCGGTTTTACCCTTTCGCCTAAGCCGCGGGACTTGTATGAAGACGACAAAGAAGAAGAGTTTTGGAAACAAACCCGTAAGGCACCAGATTATAGTGCCGCCGAACTACGTCGCCGTTTTCGGGATGTAGAGCGCCGCACCGCGGAAATGGAAGCCTATATGACCAGCAAACGCTTTAAGTTGGAACGTGAACTGAACGCCCTAGAGGATTAAAGTTTGGACCAAGGTCCTCGGGCGAAAAAAGAACCACTTTATCTTTTCAAAGCCTCCAGCAATGAAAAGATACGCTAGGACAGAAGCCTCAGCAGCTTCTGTCCTCTTTTTGTGTGAGGTTGAAATGGGTACCTATTTAAAATGGTATGATTATTTTCGCTTCCGAAGTCGATAAGCCATAGCAGCAATTTTGCACCAAAGCGCAAACGATTTCTCATCACCTTGAAGCTGGAGAACTCTTAAATAATTACCGATAAAATCGTTTGACTTTAAACCTTGTTCAGCTGCAACAAGCTTAGCAAGAGAACGAAGGTCTTCAATGGGTACGGTCACACTCAGCACCTCGCTATTCGAAATAGAAGCTCCCCGTATGTCATTATGCCCCCAAACTGTTAAGAAGCGGATAATAAACGCTTGATTATCAGGCAAGGAGGATAGAGCATCCCAACTTTAGCTAGGGATGCAGCAGCTCTACCTCCCTCTCTCCCTTTTTGTCATTCGACGGCTTGACCGGCGAATCTGTGCGGAAGAAGATTGTTTATGGACTCGCCGATCAGGTCGGCGAGTGATGATAATAGGCTGTGATGTACGCCCAAGGTCACGGGCAATCGCAAAGCTGAAATTAAAGCCGCGTGGCAAAGCCCTATCGGAAGCAACGTTGATATTGCCAACGATTACGGTGTTAGCCTCACATGGTTGCATAACCATTTCGGGGCGCGTAACGTTGTAAGCCAATGACGACGAACTAGAGCGAGAACTTAAACAATAATGACTGTGTATTGTGCCTTCCCACCGAGCGGATTGGACCGCGAACAGGCAAACGAACAAATCCAAACACTGATTGACTTCATTACTCGTCGTGGTGGACAAACAAACAAATTGCACGCTAGGCTCGGGGTTAGAATTTCGCTGGATGACAAGTTGAGCGTTAAAGACGTGTTCGCGCTCAAGGTCTTTCATCACATTAATTTGGATAATTGGGATGTAAGCCCCAAATGGTCCAACTGATGACGATTGGATACTGTTTTGAATAAACAGCTTACTGAATACTTTAAGGGGTTTATTCCGTTTTTGAGCGTGCTTGGAATAGTTTGGATTGCTCTTATTTTCTTCTTTTATATTGTGGGTGCGACTACTACGCAAACTAACGTTCAAGCATATAGTTTTCTTATCGTCCTGGTCATTGGAACAGTCTATACTTTCCTTGGGCCTGTAGGGAGTGTGTTCTTTGTTATATTGCCAATTGGTGTATGTCTTTTTCAGGTGGCAGTTGGTTTGAAAAATAGAATTCACCACGGATCTTGGACGGGCATTTCTTCACCAGAAACTAAAGAAACAGACATCGTTAGCGACTACAAGACGATCATTGATCGCGTTCGAGATAGTGACAACTGATGACCCCTTTTTATCGCTTGTGGCTCGCTGTTACCTAGGGCCTCTTTAGGGCTAATGATACAATGCTATGTGGTCACCGAACTGTGCTGGCGCAGATGACAGTTTGGGTTCTTTTGCATTTTTAATACACAGTTTGATGGGCACCTCTAGGGCGGTGGGCCGGCTGTTTCAATAATGGGATTTTTCTTTGACGCAGGTCCCAAAAATGGGCTTTTGGAGCACCTTCAACATAAATATTATTCAAAATCAGGTACTTATATTTGGCATGGTCGTTGCGATGTTGGGTGGTGGACAGTGAAACCACCAGCACTATGACGGGGTTTTAGAGCGCAGAGCGCCGCGCCCCGGAAGTACTCAACGCAGCGAGGATAGACATATGCTTTCACCCCTCTTGATCATTCATATTGGCGGCGGGGCTGTTGGCCTTGCCTTTGGCATGGCGGCCCTATTTGCCCCAAAGGGTAAGGGCGTGCATACGAAGGCTGGCACGATTTTCTTTACCACAATGCTGGTGATGGCTGGGACTGCCGGTGTTTTGGCGGCGGCTAAATCCATTACTGCGTCGATTTTGATTGCGGCACTTACCTGTTATTTGCTCGCGACATCGCGCGCAGCAGTGACCAGCAGGCCGGGCACAGTCACGTTGTTCGACAAGGGTGCGTTTTTGGTGGTATTATGCTTGGTGCTCGTTTGTTTCAGCTATGGCATAATGGCGGCGAACAGTGAGACGGGCGGTGTGAATGGTTTCCCTGCGCCGATTTATTTTATCTTTGGTGGCATCGCGTTGATCGCAGCAATTGGTGACATGCGCATGCTTTCGAAGGGCGGCCTGAGAGGTGAGGCGCGGATTGTCCGGCACTTGTGGCGCATGTGTTTTGTGCTTTTTGTGGCGGCGGCGTCTATTTTCCTTGGCAATTCACAGGTGTTCCAAGGCATCGTCAGCACCAA
>CAXBKT010000032.1:0-25448 GCA_963976155.1 uncultured Kordiimonadaceae bacterium
TTTCTTGAGCTAATCCGCGCGCAGGTTATGGCACGAACGGATAGCCGAGGCCCGCATTCCCTTGAAGCAATGGCGAATGATCCAATTGAGGGGTTGGTTGGTGCTTCAAGTGCTTTGTTTGAAGCCCTTTCTAATTTAGCGCGACCAATGTCGGCGCTGGCAACGTTACTGTTACAACGGCTTGATGAGGATGCCGATGTTCTAGATAGCACCTCAAGAGGGCGGTTAGAGGCGAGTGCTCGCTCGCTCAAGTTAAGGGCAGACATGGTAACCACCTGGGCTGCCATAGCAGAGGGTTTCGGGGGTGTAATTCCGGATGACTTTGTTGATTGGTTGTCTGTTGACCGAATTGATGGCAGGGAGCGAGATATTGCTTATTGTCGCCATTTTGTAGACCCAAGCAAACCGTTTGCAGATATTGTGGTTCAGGATGCACACGGTGTCCTTATAACGTCTGCAACACTCCGTGATCGCGGGGCAGAAGAAGAAAATTGGGCCAGCGCCGATTTGCGTACTGGGGCACAGCATTTACTCGTGCCGCCCAAAAGGTTGTTGGTCGAATCCCCTTTTGATTATGTAGGGCAGACAAAGGTATTGATTGTTGGTGATGTGAATAAAATGGATGCTGCGCAAGTAGCGAGTGCTTATCGGGCACTTTTCTTGGCATCAGGCGGTGGCGCACTTGGGCTTTTTACGGCGATTAGTAGGTTACGTGCCACCTATAGCCATATAGCTGGGCCGCTTGAGGAACTGGGTGTGCCCCTTTATGCGCAGCATGTTGACCCAGTGGATACAGCAACGCTTGTGGACATTTTTCGGGACGATAGAAACTCCTGTTTGCTGGGTACAGACGCGGTCCGGGACGGCGTTGATGTTCCGGGGGATAGTTTGCGCCTTATTGTATTTGACCGCGTGCCTTGGCCGCGGCCAACTTTGCTACATAGAGCGCGTAGAGCTGCCTTTGGTGGCAGGCACTATGATGAAATGTTGACGCGGTTAAAATTGGCTCAAGCCTATGGAAGGCTCGTTCGTCGGGCAAGTGATCGCGGTGTTTTTGTTATTCTTGACGGTCAAACGCCAACACGGCTTTTGGATGCGATGCCTTCTGGTGTATCTGTTGAGCGGGTTGGTCTTGCGGAGGCAGTACAGCATGTATCTGATTTTTTTGGTGACGAGAACGAAGCTAATTCTTGAGAATATCAAAGGGACGGCTTAGTTTAGAGTAAATTAAATGAGGAAATTATATGTCCACGATTAGCCCAGAAACCGCACTTGTCTATATTATGGTGACAGTGTCTGCTTCCGATGAACAAATGAGGGAAAGTGAAGTTGCCCGGATAACGGGGATCGTTGAATATTTGCCAGCGTTCAAAAATTATAACCTCGACAGGCTTGAGCTTGATACGCAGACATGTTTTGCCATTCTGCAAAGCGAAGAGGGGCTTGATGCCGTACTTGGCCTTGTGGAAGAGGCGACGCCAGCGAGTCATTATGATTTAATGTATGCACTTGCCTGTGAAGTTGCAGCTTCTGACGGTAGTCTTAGTCAGGAAGAGCTTCGTCTTCTTGAGATGATCCGCCATTTCTTCGATATTGAACGCTTAACAGCTGCCGCGATTGAGCGTGGTACAGCAAGTCGTCAGAAAAGTTTCTAAAGTTAAATTAGTTGGGGCGGATAAACTCCGCCTCAATAATAAGTGCTACCTCATCACCTACAAAGGGTAGCCACTCCTTTAGGCCGTATTCCGACCTAAGCAAGGTCCCTTTTCCGCTAAACCCGACAGTTTTCTTGTCATTAAGCGGGTTTGTGCCGCTACCAATAAAGGTCGTTTCAATATCCAAGGGGCGGCTTATCCCAGCAAGGGTCAGTTGCCCTGATATAATCGCTGTTTTTTCGCCCGATAGCGTAACGCGCTGACTTTTAAAAATAATATGGGGGTGTTCCACGGCATTGAACATCGATTTAGAGCGCAATTTCTTGTCAAGTTCTTCGCTATTTGTGTCAATGCTGTCTGCGCTCACATGGACGTAAAGCCGGCTGTTCTCTGGAGCGTTGTTGTTAAGGTCGAGAGACCCCTCAATTTGGTTGAAGCGCCCATGGTGCAAAGAAAAACCAAGATGGTTTACCGAGAAAATTATATTGGCGTGGGTAGGGTCAAGCTTGTAGATACCGGCAGTTGTTTTAAGAGGGTCGTTGGTAACAGGATAAAGAATTTTTGCCGCCGCTGCGCATCCGCAAAGTAACAGACAAAGAGAAAACAATAATCCTGTATTTTTAGGGTGTCGCATAAACGCTTGCCTCTCATTTTCCTTAAGATACCGGTTCTGTGCTGTGAGAGTATTAGTTTTTTGGTATTTCTTCTTTCGGGAAAGCATCGACGTCATCCCAGTCTACGGCTTCATTGAAAGCAGAGGCATGTTGGATGGCTTTTTTGATGTCTCGCTTTTTACCAACATTAAGGGCGCTAAGAAGTAGTTCACTTCGTTTTTGTAATAGCCGGTCAAAAGCGGTATCTGTGGGGTATTTAATTAAGGCCTCAGCTAGTTTTAACGCTTCTTGGCGGTCGGAATTTGACCCCTGCGCTAGAAACTTCAGGTGCTCTAGTGTTAGTGGAAAGTCAATAACACCCTGTTTCCTGGCTTCCTGAAATAGCTGTGCAGCTTGGTCTCTGCTGGCCCTAAGCGCGAGACGCGCAAAGAAGCCGGCTGCACTAACTTGTGAGTGCCATGCTGCGAGTGCCCCGTATGTCTGAGCATTTTCTGGATGGGTTTGAATAAGCTTTTCTAACATTTGGCGCGCGACTTTAGGGTAGTGAAGGCTTTTGATGCGTTTACCTTCAAAGCTAAGCGCGATTGCAAGGCTTATTTGGGCATCAAAATAATCACTTTCTAGCTCAAGCGCTTGGATACAATCCTTTATAGCGGCGTGCAAATAGTTGGCTGCGGATTTGTCCTTGGTTAGAAACCCTCCGATGATAAGGTTTGATCGGCACGCAATAGTTAAGCCTTCCGCTGAATTTTCATGTCGCCCAGTTTCAATCGCTGTAGAGTAGTCACCAGTAACAAAAGCTTGTTTTGCGGCATCCGCGAACACTTGCGGCACGGCTGTGCAAAACAATAGGAAAACTAGAAAGGTTTTTTTCATTTAGATAGTTTAACGAATGAAGATGAACTCAAGGATAACATCTCTGTTATGCGCGCCAAAAAGCGGGGGAAAGCAATACAATCGCTGACCATAGCTCCAATCGGCCAATGAGCATGCCAATTGACATGAGCCATTTGGCAGAATCTGTTAGGCCGCCAAACGTACCAGATGGGCCAACCTGATCACCAAGGCCTGGCCCAACATTTGCAAGCGCGGTACCTGCACTTGAAAATGCTGTAATCCAGTCTAAACCTGTGCTGGCAAGGGCGGTTGCAAGCACTATAAAAGAAAATAAAAATAGTGACATGAACGCTAAAACTGAGCTGCGAACATCTTCGGTTATTGGGCGTTTGTTGAAGGTTGGTACAAAAACGCCGTTTGGCTGGATTATGTGATTCACCCAGCAACGCATGGACTTTAAAAGTACTTGGAAGCGGAATATCTTGATGCCACAGCTGGTAGAGCCCGCACAGCCACCAACGAACATGATTAAGAAAAAGAGGGTGATCGCAAAGTCACCCCATTGGCTATAGTCGGTTGAGGCATATCCTGTGCCGGTGAGGATTGAAACGATATTGAAGCTGCCATAACGGAAAGCTTCTCCAACATTGAACCCTTTCCATATTACGAGCCACGTGGTTACGCCCAAGCAGAGCAAGGCGACAAGCTTTAAAAATCCCCGAACTTGCTCATCGGCTAAGAAAAATAGAGGCTTTCCTCGCAACATTTGGCAGTAAATTATGAAAGGAATGGAGCCAATAATCATGAAGAGGGTGGCAATCATATCAATGGCATAGCTATCAAACTTGCCAATCGACGAATCAGACGTAGAAAACCCACCTGTTGCGATTGTTGTCATGGCATGGGCTAAGGCATCAAAGGCACCCATTCCTGCAATCATGTAAGAAAGCATGCATATAGCGGTTAGTGAGATATAAACTCCCGAGATAATCCCTGATATTTGCCCTGCACGGGGTAATATTTTTTCAACGGTATCAAAACTTTCAGCTTTAAAAACCTGCATACCCCCCACCTGCAGCATAGGGAGGACAGCGACTGCCATTACAATGATACCGATGCCGCCAAACCACTGGAGGAGCGCGCGCCAAATCAAAATGCCCGGTGGTGCATTATCTAGCCCAGAAATTACTGTAGAGCCTGTTGTTGTAAGGCCGCTCATGGCCTCAAAGTAGGCGTCTGTATAGCTTAGGTCCAAGACTGAAAAGGCAATAGGAAGGGCTGCGAAGGCTGGCAAGACAGCCCAAGCTGAGGTGGTTAGAAGGAACGCTTGTTTGAGGTTTAGGTTGTCACCAGTGCCCCTGTTTGCAAGCATCAGCATGCCACCGATTGTCAGGCTAAGGAAAAGCGCGAGGAAAAAGATTTCCCAGTCAGGGTTACCTGCTAGGATATCCGTCAAGATTGGCAACATCATGCCCAAGGACATCATGCATATCAGCGCACCTAAGGTGTATAATACTGGTCGTAAATCGAGCACGATGCCCTTTTCCTGCCTGTTTCGCTGCTGTTGGCTCAGTTAATATTTGGTGAGCAAAAAGGACTGTCGAGTGAAAAGGCAGGAATAGCAACCTTAAAAACATTGCCGCTGATGTCTTCCATCTCGTAACTACCCCGCATGAAGCCGGACGGTGTATTTAGAGGGCAGCCACTTGTATAGATGAAATCACCTCCCGGTTCTAAACGAGGTTGCTCGCCGATAACTCCATCACCAACAACTTCCTGCGTGCTCCCTTTGCCATCAGTGATAATCCAGTGGCGGGTTAGCAGGCGCACAGGAATGCTTCCTTGGTTTTCAATAAGAATGCGATAGGTCCAAATATATTTACCTTCGGAAGGCTCTGATTGTTCGCTTAAATAGTAGGTCTGTACAGAAACACGAATATCTTCGGTTGTTTCTGTATAGGTTAAAACATCATCAATCAGGCGTTCATCATCTAACATTTGGTGTAGGATCCTTATGCACTTGCTTGATCAAGTGCTGTAAGCACATCATTCACCAAATCATCGGCATCTTCAAGGCCAACAGAAAAACGAATAAGGCCGGGTGTAATACCAAGCTCTAGTCGCGATTTCTCTGAGAGGGCTTTATGTGTCGTACTCCAGGGGTGTGTCGCGATAGAACGTGAATCACCAAGATTGTTTGAAATATCTGCAATTTTAAGGGCATTCAGGAAGGTAAAGGCCTGTTCCCGTCCACCAGGAAGCTCAAAGACAACCATTGTGCCACCGCGGTCCATTTGGGATAGAGCCAAATTCTGTTGCTTGAAACTATCGAGCACAGGGTGGCGTGTATTACTCACTTTTCCTGCAACGGCCCGCGCTACTGTTTCAGCGTTATCACACATTGCATGCACACGCAGGCCCAGTGTTTCCAGGCTTTTATGCATCATCCACGCGTTGAAGGGCGACATTGCGCAACCTGTATGGCGATAGTAGGGGTAAAGGAACTCTTCATCCCATTCTTTATCGCACAAGATCATGCCGCCGAGGCAGCGTCCCTGACCATCGATATGTTTGGTTGTTGAGTAACAAACAATATCGGCACCTTGTTCCATAGGGCGTTGCAAGATAGGTGTTGCGAAAACATTGTCTACTACCAACTTTGCACCATTTTCATGAGCAAGATCAGCAACGGCTTTTATGTCAATGATCTCAAGTGTTGGATTGGCGGGTGTCTCCATGAAAAAGACTTTTGTGTTGGGCCGGACACCTTTTTTCCATGCTTCAATGTCCGTGCCGTCAACAACAGTTGTTTCAATACCGTAGCGTGGCAGTAGTTCGTCAAGAAGCCAGCGGCAAGACCCGAAAAGCGCTCTTGCGCCGAGAACATGGTCTCCAGCACGAAGACTTGCAAGCAAGGAGGCCGTCATTGCAGCCATGCCCGTGCCAGTAGCGCGCCCAACTTCAGCACCTTCTAGAAGTGCCATACGGTCCTGAAGCATTGTCAGGTTAGGATTTGATTGGCGTGAGTATGTAAAGCCTTCCGCTCGACCATCAAAACGTGCTTCTGCTTCTTCTGCGGTTTCATAGGAAAAACCAGAGGTCAGGAACAAAGCTTCAGACATTTCACCAAGGTCGGAGCGTATAGTACCTGCGCGCACCATTTGGGTTTGACGTGCCCAGCTTGATGTCAGCTTTTTGTCTGTACCAGCGCCCGGTTTCATGAAACATCTCCTGAACTAAATAAAATGAGCGGCCAAATTGGCGTTAGTCGCACCGAACGTCAAGGATTTGCTGTTGTTGCGCGTATTTTATCTGATTTGTGTTTTGATCATGGCTTGATTTTGACGGTGGGCACAGATAGGAATGGGGCGTCTGCGCAAGATGGTTGGTCAGACAATTGGAATGCGGGTGTAGCTCAGGGGTAGAGCACGAGCTTCCCAAGCTCGGTGTCGAGGGTTCGAATCCCTTCTCCCGCTCCATACTTTCAGGTTAGTTGATACTGGATATTTCTTTGAATTGAGGGGAAAGATAATGAGCCTTACGATTTGGCATAATCCACGTTGTAGCAAGTCGCGCCAAACGCTCGCATTACTTGAAGAAAAAGGCCTTACGCCAGCGGTTCGTTTATATCTTGAAGATGCACCATCGGTGGAGGAAATCAAAACCGCCCTTGGCTTACTTGGCCTTGAGCCGCGCGCTATGATGCGGCGCGGTGAAGCGGATTATAAAGAGAAAAACTTAGATGCAGTGGACGGCGACGCATTGATCGAAGCGATGCATTCTACACCAAAACTGATTGAACGCCCGATTGTCTTCAATGAAGGCAAGGCTGCTATTGGTCGTCCGCCTGAAAGTGTTCTTGAGATTCTCTAAGAGGTTAACCGTCGCTCCAATACGGGATAGTATAATGCCTGTATAAAACCGCGGGCCGTCATAAAGAGTAATACACTGAGCCACAACCGGCTTAGTGTGAGCTCTTGTTCCCAAAAAGAAAGGGCACCAGCATAAAGGATGAAGGCTATTGCCATTGAGAGCAACATTCCACGCCCCGCTGTTGCCCCGATAAATATGCCATCAAATTGATAACACCAAACGGCAAAGATAGGCAGTAATGTCATCACCCATAGGGCGCTATTTGCTTCAGTAATGACGGGCTGTATATCGGTAAGAGTTGTTATAATACGTTCGCCTAAAAAATAGAATCCGAGACTATAAAGTGCTGCAACAGCTAATGCCCAAAGGGATGTTTTCATCACCCAGTATCGAAATTCGAATTTATTTTTTCGGCCATATGCTGCCCCAGCTAAAGCTTCTGCCGCATATGCAAAGCTATCAAGGCCAAGGCTAATCAAGAACAAGAATGTTGATAATACTTGGGACGCAGCAAGAGCTGCTTCTCCGAGTGCAGCGGCTTGTCTCGTAATAAGAGATAGCGCTGTCATGAGAATGAGTGTCCGTACAAAAATATAGCCGTTGGTAGATAACAGCTTGTTCATGCGGGAAAGGTGCCATGTGCTTAAACTGGTGATTGCCTTCTTTAACGGTGTCCAACCGATGCTACTGAGTAGAAAATAAAAGCCAAAAATTGTAGCTACCCATTCGGCAATAAGAGAACCGAGCGCAATGCCTTTTACGCCTAAACCAAAGCCTAGAACAAACAATAAATTCAGCGCTCCATTACATATGTTGAGCACTAGTTGAAGATACAAAGCCCGTTTTGCTTGGGCGGTTCCTATCAAGTACCCATTAATAGCATAGATAAAAAGAACTGCAGGGGCGGACCATATACGGATGAAAAAATAATTTTGGACAGCTTCGTGTGTCGAACTTGGCGGCGCAAGGGCATATAGGCTGGCCGTAAAAGTATAATGTTGGAAAATCAACAACAGGGTGGCGATGATAAACCCAAGAGCAGCTGACCTAACTGTAATGCGGGCAATTTGGTTCAAGTCATTTTGGCCGTGCGCTTGTGCAACCAGGCCGGTTGTACTCATGCGTAAAAAACCAAATGCCCAAAATAGAAATGAGAATATGGTGGCGCCAACACCAACGGCAGCAAGATGAACTGCCCCTGGCAAGTGACCAATAACCCATGTGTCAACAAGGCCAACTAGGGGCGCAGAGGAATTAGCAAGAATGGCCGGGCCTGCAATTGCCCAGATTTTACGGTGTGGGTTCCGTATGGTTTCTTGCGCGTTTATTGGCAACGCCCTATGCCAATATAGTCAAAGCCAGACTTTTTCATGTCAGCGTGGCCATAGATGTTTCTCAGGTCGACCATTATCGGTGTTTTCATTGATTCTTTCACTCGGTTCAGATCAAGTGCCCGGAATTGGTTCCACTCAGTTACGATAACAAGAACATCAGCGCCTTCCATGGTGCCGTATGGATCATCGTGGAAAGTGACATTTTCTAGCATTTCTTTTGCCTCATCCATGCCTTTAGGATCAAAGGCATGGATTGTGGCACCGTGTTTTTGGAGCGCAGGAATGATATCAAGGCTTGGACTTTCCCGCATGTCATCGGTGTTTGGTTTGAATGTCAGCCCAAGCACTGCAACGCGTTTTCCTTCAAGTACGCCGTCGCAGGCTGCTATGATACGGTCTGCCATTGCTAGCTTACGACTTTCATTAACATCAACCACAGAGCGTACAATACGCATTGATACACCGTAGGTATCCGCCGAATGTACGAGGGCTCGGGTGTCTTTCGGGAAGCAACTACCGCCGAAACCAGGCCCTGCGTGTAAAAATTTGTTGCCGATGCGCTTATCAAGGCCAATACATTTGGAGACATGCTGGACGTCTGCCCCCACTTTTTCACAGAGATCAGCCATTTCATTTATGAAACTGATTTTTGTCGCAAGGAAGGCATTGGCAGCGTATTTTGTGACTTCTGCAGATTCCCGGTTTGTGAAAATGATTGGTGTTTCATTGAGGAAAAGTGGTCGGTAAAGCTCTGTCATGACTGCCTGTGCTTTTTCATTGTCTACACCTACAACAACACGATCAGGGCGCATAAAGTCCTCGATAGCAGCTCCTTCGCGTAAAAACTCAGGATTAGACGCAACACCAAACAAGTCTTCGCTGATTAAGCTTTTTAGGCGGGATTTAATTTCTGCGCCTGTGCCTACTGGTACCGTAGACTTGGTAACAATGACCGTATAATTTTTGATGTAGGAGGCTAGTTCCTCAACAGCCGCAAATACATATTGTAGGTCAGCGTGGCCATCACCGCGGCGGCTTGGTGTGCCCACTGCAATGAACACTGCTTCCGCGCCCTCCATGGCTGTTTTTAGGTCTGTTGTGAAAAAGAGGCGTTTTGCATCGCTGTTACGCGTCACAAGGTTATCAAGTCCGGGTTCATAGATTGGGATTTCGCCTCTTAGAAGACGTTCAATCTTTGAGCTGTCTTTGTCTACACATGTTACTGTGTGACCAAACTCTGAGAAACATGCGCCTGAAACCAGCCCAACATAACCCGTACCAATGACAGCTATTTTCATCAATCAACCCTTTAGTGGCTTTGCTCAATATGAGCACAACAGTTATCTTGCATACAGGAACAGATTTTTCTCTGCCCTGCAAGGGGGCTTCTATCCTGCTTTGGTTCATATTTCCACCGCTCGTTAGCTTGAAATTATGACCATCTTATTATTTCAAAAAATATTTTGTATTCTTTTACTGTTTTTCGAAGGCTAGGGCTTACTGTAGCCGTAACAGCCATGAATTTAAATAATGGTTAGACCTAGGTGCCGCAACTGGATGACATTGATATAGATGATGAAACATTGGTTGGCCGGGTATGTTGCGGCGACCGTGAGGCATTTCGGGTGCTTGTACGTCGGCACGGCGCTCGGTATCGGGCGCTTGCATACAGGTTTGTTGGTGATATGGCGCTAGCAGAAGACCTGGTGCAGGAAGCATTTGTGAAGTTATGGACTCACGCTAATAGGTTTGATGGGGCTAAAGCCAAATTTACAACATGGTTTCACCGGGTTGTTGTTAACAGGTGCCTTGACGAAAAACGTAAGCGCCGGATTGACCCTTTGCCTGAGGGGTACGACGCTGTAGATAACAGAGCTTCCGTGGAAGACCTGCTGGGACAAGATAGCGCCAACCAAAAACTTCTTCGGGCTGTATCTGGTTTGTCAGATAGACAGAAAACGGCAGTCACTCTTAGCTATTTTGATGGGCTATCAAACATTGAGGCAGCGAGAGTTATGGATTTGAATATTAAAGCATATGAAAGTCTTTTGGTTCGGTCACGCGCAAAAATGAGGCAAGCCCTTATTGCAGAAAAGGAAGAACTTATGTCCGCGATGGGAACGGCCTAAAGGAATGATTGGTATGATGACGGAAATAGAGTTTGAACAGCAATTGTCGCTTTTTGGCGCTGATATTTCGGCTTGGCCTGCTGAAAGCCGTACTGCTGCCGAGGCTTTCGCTCAAACCAATCAGGGTAAAAAGTTACTGGAAGCTGAAAAGCAGCTCGACAGTCTTTTTTCTGTGAGCCTAGCTATGGGCCATGAGCATATTGAAGATCGGAACCTTGAGGCTTTTCTTAAGCGACTTGAGGCTGTTCCGCATAGTTATGTGCAGGAAAAACCATTACAAAATAAATGGTTTTCTGGTTTGCAGGCATTTTTGGCTTCGTTTGATATTGAGGTGTCGTCTGCCGCACTGGCCTCTCAAATGGCGGCTCTTTTTGTGGCTTTAGGTGTGGGAATAATGGTTGGTTTCAATAGTGAAGGTGGTGTGCCCTCTGGTAATGATGTTGGAACAACTGAAATTGATATCAGTGAGACCTGGTTCTCTGATATCAATGATATTGAGCAAGATGCGGAACTCGCCGGAGAATGAAACGCATGACTGGGAAAATGAAATGGTTGTTTAGCATTCTTGGGGTCTCGCTGATTTTGAATGTATTCGCTTTGGGATTATTTGTGGGTAAGGGTGCTCGTATTGTTGTGCCCACTGACCGTGAGCGTATGACGCCGCCACCAGCGGACTTTAATTTCAAGCGCTTGGAGCATAACCTCCCAATGGATCAACGGGAGAAAGTCAGGAAGCTCATTCGGGAAAAAAGCCGCGAGCTGAGACAGGGTTACGGTGCACTGCGTGAAGCTGAGCAACATATTAAGAAAATAGTTCTTGCCGAGACTGTTGACGCGGACGCTCTGCGTGAAGCACTGGTTAAGCACAGTGAATTGTCGCGTGGCCTTCATGATCCAATGCGTTGGATTATGCTGGAAACTATTGCAGGCCTTGATTTAGAAACGCGTAAGAAATTGATAAATGATATGTTTAGAGGGCCGCGAACGAAAAGATTACGCTCAGGCCCTTCGCTTCACCGGAGGCCCCACCCTGAGGGGCATAGGCCTCCACCTAGAGAAGACCGTCGCTGTGATGATTGTGATGGTGAAACATAGGGCCTACATTCGGCCATAGTCCTGAGCGAACATACTGAAGATAGGTTGTTGCAACGTTTTTTGCGACGATATGCGCTTTTCATGATATGATAGAGTCATGACGAGCGGAACAATATTACCTTCCATTGGGCCGCCACCGCCAGAATTCCGTCGCTCTTTTGTGCCGGAACATTTGCGGCCCAAGTCTCTGGGACAATCCGCGCAGCAGCAATCTGCGCCGGAGCCTTCTGTTCGCCCGGAACAAAAACCCACCAACGAACAAGTACCTCCTGAAGCTAATCGTGGCACTGCGCAAGGATTGACGCCTATTGCTGCGGTTTCTCTGGCTGGCGCCTCTGCTGTTGCAGTCCAGGTGCAGGAAGGGGCTGTGCATCAAAATACGTCGACTCAAACCCTTGCTGCGGAAAAGAATGAGCAACAAGTAGAAAAATTGACTGACGAAGAGAATTCGGAAGTTCAACGCCTTAAAGAAAGGGACCGGGAGGTTCGTGCTCATGAGATAGCGCATGCTTCTGCTGGAAGCGGCTTTACAGGTACTCCGAGTTTTGAGTTCGCAACTGGCCCAGATGGTGTTCGGTATGCTGTTGGAGGACATGTAGACATTGATGTTTCTGAAGTGCCTGATAACCCACAAGCAACTATTTCCAAGATGGAGGTTGTGAGGGCTGCTGCACTTGCTCCGGCCCGGCCCTCTGGCCAAGACCGAGCTGTTGCGGCTGCCGCCGCAACTAAGGCGCGCGAAGCACAGGCTGAACTAGCGAAGCAGGAAAAGGAAGCAGTAGCCTTGGAAGCTGACGATGGCGCCACACCGAATTTAACCGCTAAGTCGCCACAACACATCAGTATAAATTTGGTTGTCTGATTAACGGTGATCCGCGCCGACTGCTTCTGAAACTGCATTGAAGCCATCGTTTTCTAGTAAGTCGGCTAATTCATGTTTGATGCGGTCAATCAGGCCTGGGCCTTCATAAACAAGTGCAGAATAGAGTTGAACGAGCGAAGCTCCTGCGCGAATTTTTGCGTATGCATCTTTACCTGTTGAGATGCCGCCAACGCCAATTAATGGGACATTTCCATTTGTCGCAGCGTACACTTTATGTAGCACTTGTGTTGAGGCGGCCATTAAGGGCGCTCCTGACAAGCCCCCTGTTTGGTCTTTCTGCATATCACTTAAACCGGCAGGTCGTGTGATCGTTGTGTTGCTGACGATCAAACCATCTATGTCACTGTTGAGTGCAATATCAGAAATATCGGTTATATCTTCGCTTGTAAGGTCAGGTGCTATCTTGACCAAAATTGGCATATGGGGTTGCCCTTGGTTGATTTTTTCTTGGCGTGCTTTGACAACTCTGTCCACGAGGTCAGCCAAGGCTTCTTTTGATTGTAGTGCTCGAAGGCCTGGTGTGTTGGGGCTTGAAATGTTTACGGTGAAATAATCAGCGAGGCCATAAAGAGCTTCAATGCAGGTAACATAATCAGCTGTTTTATCGTTGCTTGTTTTATTTGCTCCTACATTTGCTCCATAAGGTGTGTGACCGACACGAAGCTTACGAAGACCTTTGGTGAAATATGCTAGACCCTTGTTGTTAAAGCCAAACCTGTTAATCACGGCCTTGTCTGCTTTAAGTCTAAAAAGACGAGGCTTTTCGTTACCGTCTTGAGGAAGAGGTGTTACAGTTCCGGCCTCCGCAAAGCCAAAGCCTATTTTGTGCGCAGCTGTGATTACTTCTGCATTTTTATCGAAGCCTGCGGCCAGTCCGATGGGGTTTTGAAATTTTAATCCAAAAACCTCTGTGTTCAGTGAGGATGGGTTGCTATTTTTACCCACGAGCCCATTCAGGCCAATTTTCAGGCATGAGACGGTTAAATTATGCGCCTTTTCGGCATCTAGTGCATGAATGAAGGGGCGCACAAAAGGGAAAAGGTCAGGAGCCATAATCTAATAGTCCTCAGGTAATACTGTGAAATCGAATATGCCGAACTCGGTTTTAGTAAGCCGCCAATGGTTGGTATAGCGGCTGATATTAATAGGCCCGTAAAGATGCGGAAACAAATCTCCATTCCTTGATTTTTCCCAGCGTAACAGTTCTGGGCTGTAATTTTCACATTTATACTGGGTGATATGAATTAAAGGTTCGTTGGAGAAATATTTGGTAGCTGTTGCTTCAAGCTGCGCGCGCGTGGAAAAGTGAATGAAACCATCGCGGGTGTCGTCTTGTGATCCACGATAAGAAGTCATACTTACAGCTTCTTCCCATTCATGGGCCCTGAGAATTTTATACATATAATCAGTCATGCTGCTTCAATAAGTGCATTTTTGACAGCAGGCAAGCTTTTGAGGCGCTATTTCTTTAGCGGTTGGCAGACTGTGGTGTGCTGGGTTGAGATTCTGGCACTAGGCTTCCAATAATACAAGGGAGCCCGCTGCGGGTCTTAATTTCATCCGCGCCAGCACACAGACGCCCATTCATAGGGGTATAGGAAAAATAACCATGAAAACGTAATTGGGGGCAGTAGCTTTTGAGCCGCATAATCATTTTATTGCCATTGGTCATGGTAAAGCGGATTAAATCATCAGTTTCAATTTTGTAGGATTTAATGTGGTCGGTTTCTAAGCATTGTGCTTCGGCTGCGGGCGTGCGGGGTGTTTCTTGAGCAAGTAAGCTGCAATTGAAAATGGCGATAGACACCACAGCTTGCAGCGTGAACCTAAACTTTGGTGTTTTAATTCCAACATGGAACGGAATTTTGACCACTAACCCTATCCCCTTTTTGGTTTGTAATAGTGTCGAACATAAAATGAATGGATCATGAATACGTAAGATCTACTCTGTTTTAGATGAATTTACCCAATAGGACTTGTTTCCTGAAAGGCAAACGCCGACATTAGAGATAGGTTAAGGCGAGGAGAGGCCCGTGGCAAAGGAATTATGGCTCTGGTTAAAAGAGCAACTGCAGCGGCTGGTTGGTGCGGTTGGGAGATTATATATAAGGCTGTGGCGCTGGTTTGCGGGCTGGGTACGGACTGTATCCGGTAGCACTTGGCGTAAGGTTGTAACGGGTATACCGTTAGTTTTTGTTTTATATATTATACTCGGTATGCCATTTGCGCACCGAGTGGACGATTCGCTATCCTTAAATATTGATCCGGGGATTGGTGGGTCTAAGTCTGTCGCGGTGGTTGCTTATCTTATCAATAGAGAAACAAGGGACCATAATTGGACGCCGAATGATCCGTTTTTTATGCCGGGTTGGTGGATAGATAACACGCCGCAATTCCAAAAAGGTATTCTTGGCGCCCTGTCTAGATTTGGTTTTGAACTTAGAGACCAGCTTGGACGTACGCGAGGATCTAGTGCCGTTGATGTAGGTCTTGAAAAGGCAGCAGGAAACCTTTCAAAGGAACCTGATCGCTGGGTAATGGATTTTTCAACGTCCTTTTTGCCGACAACAGCGAGTGATACTTATTACCGTGAAGCCGCGCGGGACCTGAGTGCTTATAATGTTCGTTTGTCGTCGGGGCAGGCTGTTTTTGAACGCCGTGCTGATAATTTACTCGCAACATTAGACCGTATAGCGCTTGATCTTGGTTCATCGTCTGCGGCACTTGAACAATATATTGGAGATAACGCGGGGGGCATAGCGCCTGACTTTGGGGCGGATGATTTGTTTTATCAAGTTAAGGGTCAAGTCTATGCTTACACTCTTGTCTTGAGGGCGCTTTCTGAAGATTTTGAAAAGCTTTTATCAGATAGAGAACTCACTGGGCTCTATGCGGAGCTTCTGCGTTCGATGACAGAGGCAGCGAGCCTTGATCCGCTGTTGGTGGTAAACGGTGCGTCGGATGGAGTATTCGCCAACCATCTGTCTGTGCAGGGGTTTTACCTACTGCGCGCTCGTACGCAGCTTAAAGAAGTGGCAAATATTCTTCTGAAATAATTGGGCTTGCACAGTTGCTGTCTGCCTGTCATTTTTATGATTGGCTTAGGCCTGAGGGGAAAGATTGTGGTTAAAGATGAAATTCATGGCCCGATCCGGCCGATTAAAAAGCGATTACGTAAATTGCTTGTGGTTGTTGATGGGTCTCCTGAATCGAAAATAGCAATTCGTTTTGCTGCAGCGCGTGCGGCGCATATCACGGGTGGTGAGCTTATTCTATTCCATTGTATTCGGCCGGGTGAGTTTCAGCATTGGGTTGCTGTGGCAGACCGTATGAGGGAAGAAGCTTATGAGGAAGCGGAAGCGCTTTTAAGGGAAGTTGCTGAGCGTTTACATAATTATTGTGGTGTATCTCCAGAGATAGTTATTGTTGAAGGTGAACCCAAGGACGAACTGAAGGCCCATATTATATCACAAGGTGATATTTTTGGGCTTGTACTTGGTGCGGGTGCTCAGGGTGAACCAGGCCCACTCGTTGACTATTTTACAGGCTCAGAGGTGGGTGATTTGCCCTGCCCTGTGATGTTGGTGCCTGGCACGATGACATACGAGCAAGTAGATGCAATGGCTTAATAGCCATCTGTTTTTAACAGTGCTTCTAGCCCTCTTTTATAGTTAGGAAACAAGAGTTCCACTCCGAGTTCTTGTTTTATTTTAGTATTACATACCCGCTTGCTCTCGAGGTAAAAACTTCTCGCCATTTCTGACAGTTCAGCAGTGTCCCATTGTTCTCTTTTAGGCGCATTACAGCCCATTATTTTCGCCGCGGCTTCAATCACTTCGTGTGGTGCACTTGGCTCGTTGTCAGCCAGATTGAAGATACCGCCCTTGTGGTTGCTATTCATGGCGCACCAAACGGTTTGTCTGATGTCTTCCACGTGAATGCGGCTGAAAATCTGATTTTCTTTTATGATACAGCGTGCACGCCCAGCTTTTAGCGCTTTGAAGGCGTTTCGGTCAGGGCCATATATGCCCGCAAGTCTGTAAATGAAAAGCCGTGCACCCTTTTCTATAGTCAGGGATTGCCAGCGTTGTTCCGCTTGTAGCCGAAATTTTCCGCGGTCAAGGTTTGGCGTTGGCAGTGTGGTTTCATTCACCCAGTTACCCTGATGATCGCCGTAGACATTTGTACTGGATAAATAATTGATTGACGCAATATTATTTTGTTGTCTTAAACAAGTTTCCCAAATATTGAGCGTTGGATCGCCTGTTTGTTTTGGTGCAATTGTTACTAGCAAATGCAAAGGACTTTCTGCGCTAATATTAGGCAAGTTTTCGCCATTAAAAGCTATAGGGTTTATGTTGGTATTTATTTGCTGTTGGCGCGTTTCATCGTTCCGATAAGTTGCAGAAACCTTCCAGCCATTTTCTTGCGCCTGCTTTATTATAGGCTGTGCACTATAGCCGGGACCAAAAACCAAAAGCTGTGCTGTCATTATGTACCTTTCATTTGCGCCTTGAAATTGCCATGCAAGCTGTGCAGTGTGCCTCGCATGATTGTACATGTCACCACAAGCTTTATTGCTTCAGTATTATTTGTATCTTTTGCCGCTACAGCGGAAGAAGAAAGCCGTGATGAGTTGCGTTATTCGCAGTGTCTGGACATGGCTGTCCGGGCACCAGATAAGGCGATTAACGATGCACTTGTTTGGCAGAATGAGGGGGGAGGTATTCCTGCCCGTCACTGCGAGGCAATTGGTTTGTCGCAGATGAAAGAATACGCTGAAGCCGCAATCCGACTTGAAAAAATTGCCGAAGATATGCGGGTCGGTAAAGGTATGCCTGTGCGTTTTGGTAAAAGGCTGGTCGCAACCTCTCCTATGCTTGCAGATATGTATGGCCAAGCCGCAAACGCTTGGTTGCTTGGGGGGGAGATGGTGCGTGCAGAAACTACAATTGATACGGCGTTGGCGTTAGCGGCAAGGGGGACTTCTCAGGAAGCAGACCTGATGTTGGACCGTGCCCGCATCGCTGCGGCAGATGAAGATTTTCAGGCAGCACTGGCGGATCTTGAAAAAATTAAAGCACGTGATCCTTTGCGCACTGATATTCTCATATTGATTGCGTCGTCTGCGCGCGGCGTGAAAGATTATGAAAAAGCAATTGAAGCTCTTGATGCTTATCAGGAGATTTACGACGAAGACCCTTCAGGGCACCTTGAGCGCGGTAATTTACTTGATGCTATGGGGCTGCCAAATGACGCACGAAGAAGCTGGTTGAGGGTTTTACAGCTTGTGGATGATGGTCCGGATGCAGTTGCTGCGCGGACCAACATTGAGCGCCTTGATGTACGTAAAACTGATCCGAAAAAGCCTAAAACCTAAAGGTCGCCTCATATAAGTCAGGTAGATTATTTTCAAACAGAACCACATCATTTGTCTGCCAGTTAGCTTTTACCCAAGCTTCTGCGTCTTCTTGCTTTGCAAACGTCATGATAGTGACATTTCCAGTTGAAGCAGCTTGTAAGCCGGTTAGGAAGGTTGGGATGCGGTCTGGTGTTACAACAAGTACAATGTCACAGTGTTTTGCAGCCAGCCTACCAAGGTGTTCATGCTCTTCCGCGTGTTTTTCACCAAGCTCCACCATGCCAGGTGTTACGAGAATGCGCCGGCCGCCTTTTTTAACGAGTGCGTCAAGGCTTTCAAGAGCGGATGCAAAGCCAACAGGGTTGCTGTTGTAGGCATCGTTAATTAAAGTTGGTCCAGACACATTTTTTGATACCTCTAGACGGTGTCTGATTTGTGGTACGGATGCGAGTGCACCTTTAATAGCTGACCAAGGCAGGCCGATTGCATGAGCACATGCGGCTGCGAGCAAAATATTACCGGTTTGGTGGCGGCCAAAAAGCGGGCTTTTTAGCGTATGTGTTTCGCCATCTGAGTTGATCGTTAGGATTAGTCCGTCAGCGGTTTGCTCAAGCTTTTCAAGTTTGATGTCACCAGTTGCACCGACTTGTAAGTAATCCCCAGGTACAGCTTTCATACGCTCAGCCAGTAGTTCAGCGTCAATACCGTCTGTACTGACGACGACATTGCCCTTTTGGGCAAAAGTAGCTTCTGCAAGTTCAAACTTTGCTTGGGCAACGGTGCGTAAAGATTTGAACCGCTCATAGTGGGCAGCACCAACCGCGGTAATCAGGCCAACATCTGGAGGTGTTAATTTGCAAAGCCGGGCAATAGACCCAGGGCCGTAAGCGCCCATCTCCACTACAAAATACTGATGTTCTGGCTTTAATTGTTCACGGATTACTCTGGTGATGCCCATATCAGTATTTACACTGCCCGGCGTTGCGAGAGCAGGTGCAGCTGCCCCCAGAACATGAGAGAGTATGTGCTTGGTGGAAGTTTTGCCAAACGACCCTGTTATGGCAATTACCTTTGGTTTTAGCGTATTAAATTTTTCAATTGCTTCTTTTCTGAAACGCGCTTTTACCCTCTCTTCCATTGGTTCGAGGAACTTATTTGAGAGGACGAGTACTGCAGGTAAAAGTTGACAGAAACCAATGAGTAAAAAAGCGAGTGCTACCAGTGGCCAATTATATATAAGTGCGCTGAAACTAATGATATCAAACCAGCTTTCGCTGTTCTCGGTTATGCCAATTGCATAGTTTTCACCCGCTGGCGCCAAATTTGCAATAAGCGTGAGGGCTGTATATATGCCCAAATTTAGCATCATGAAAACGGCCATAATGCGTTTTACTCGGGTCGTTATGACAAGAGGTTTTTTTGAATGAGCACGCACACTGCGCGAGCGTTTAATGCCATGAAAGAAAGCAACAAATGTTAAAAGAAACAGGATCGTACCTAAATGACTTAGAATTCCGCTATCGGCTAACAGAGCGTGTGCGAGAGTTGCCGACATGCCTATTATAAATAGCCAAATACTGGCAATACGGTCATATCCAGATTTATCTTTTAGCCACGCCAAAAACCGCCCACCGTCATATTCTTCTTGTTGAAAGAACATCATAAGACTCAGGCCGCGTTCAAAACTGAACCACAGAGCGGTGAGGCCGATGAGTAGCCATAGGATAATTTGATCAATATTCTCAATCATCACCTAAATCCTTCAGGAATGCTTTTATAAGTGCCTCGCACTGATACGCGCCGCGCGACAAAATATCATTGTGCCCATACCCCGGAAGTTCTTCATAGCGCGCAATAGGAATTAGGGTTTCGTATTTCCGTCCTATCTCTGGTGGCGTTTCTGTATCTTCAGAGCCGTAAATCAAAAGGGTTGGGCACTGCGTTTTGCGTGCGGCAGCGCTTAGGTCCTCATTGACAGCGCTTACCAGCGTTGATCTCAGTGGGCCTGCATTTTTATAGTCACTGCTACCGAAGCGAGCGACATATTTATCTCGAAGGTGGGTTTTGAATAGATCATCAGAAAATCGAGCGAAACGACCGATAGTGCGTAAACAGAACGCACGTATTTGGAATTTGAGAGACCTCTGGCGTTTTAGCCCAGCGCCGCCAATTAGAATAATAGCCTTGACCTTATCTGGATACCGGGCAGCCATTTGTACAGCAACTCTGCCGCCGTAACTGTGGCCAATAATGATGACATCTGTTTTATGGTCAAGTTGTGCAGCAAGGGCATCAGCATAGTCTTTGGTGCCCGCAGTCTCAGAAATAATGGGCGTTTTGCCAAAACCAGGTAGGTCGTAAAGGGTGTGTGATCCACTATTTCCAAATAGTCCTGCCATGCGTTTGAAGGCAGACAGGTCATGACCCCAGCCATGAAGCCAAAGGAACTGTTGTCCTATATCACCTGTTTGTTCGGCATTCCATTTTGTTGCTGTAGTCACCCAATTTATCCCTTGGCAAAGATCTGCGCGCCACCAGCATCTGCAGTGGTTTCGCCCAAGCGTTTCCCGGATAAATTAAAGCCCTCCTCAATTATTGCACTGGTCAGCGATAGAAAGCTTATTGGGGTATCTGCCGCTTCCCATAGAAAATAGGCGAATGAGCCTGGAATGGTGTTTGCTTCATTGAGCCATATTTCGCCGGTTTCACTATTGGAAAGAAAGTCAATTCGGACACTGCCGGCTAGACTTAGTTTCTCAAAAAGTTGGCTGGAACTATTTTCTAGAAATGTCTTTTGTTTGGTAGATAATTCTTCAGGGTTCAGTTGCCGGTTGAGGGATGCCATGCCTTCGCTTGGGCCAGTATCCATTTTAGCGCCGCCTGCGCTACCGCCAGCAAGATACTTGTTTTTGAAATCAAGTAGCTCGGCTTCACGTAAGGGGCGTTCAATTGCTGAGGTCTGTACAACGCCGTTCTCGTCTCGGCGGCAGGCGATATTATATTCAACTAAATTTGGTACAAAGGGCTCGACAATAACTTCATTATCTAGGCGAAAAGCACTCATGAGGGCTGCAACAAGGTCATCTATATCATTTGCTTTCGCGACCCCGACGCTAGAGCCAAGGTTGCAGGGTTTGACGATCAGGGGGTATGTCTCCGCCCCTAGTGCATCAATCAGCTGACCTTTAAGGGTTTCTGGCTCGAGAAACACACCGCGAGCGGGCCGAGTTAAAAGCAGTTCAGGCAATACATTAATACCGGCGTTTCGGGCTGCTTGTTTGGCAAAAACCTTATTCATCGTTGCTGCGGCGCCAAGCGGGCGGCATCCGGCGTATGGAATGCTGGCAAAATCTAGTAGGCCTTGCAAGGTGCCGTCTTCACCGTTCGTGCCATGAATGGCAGGGACAAGCAAATCAAACGGGACCGTTTGTCGTTTCTCGCGCATCAAGCCTTTTGTGAAGGTGAGGAATTGAGGGCGGCCATTTGCTGGTGTTGCTAAGTCCAAATGAAGTTGTGTTAGGTCTTTGTAGGTTGCACCTGTGATGGGGTATCTGCTGCGTTTACTAAGCGCCGCACCTGTCCACCACTGCCCAAGGGGATCAACATAAACCGGAAGCCCATCATATTTTCCGGGGTCAAGCGCCTCAAGAAATTGAAGGCCTGTAAGTATGCTGACATCATGCTCAACGCTGCGGCCACCAAAAACAACAGCTATGACCTTCTTTTCAGCCATGGGTCCCCCTAAAAAGTGATAGTTAAGTTACGTCTGATAAATCATGTAGCCAATATCCGGCTTATAGCAAAGCCAAATAACCAAAAAGGGTGGCCTTTTAATGGCAAACCATTATAGCTGAGATGAAAGCTGATGGAAAAGTCATTGATGAGATCCGGGCAGCTAAACTGCATTTTGCTTATGCGAAAAAATGGGAAGTATCTGGCCCAGCGTGGACAGAACATTATATTGGCTTTGTGTTTGAAAGTATCAGCTAATCGCTTGGTTACCTCTTGTTGTTAGTAGTCGAGACATTAGTCGGTCTTATTTTTATTGAGGCCGATCATGGCGCCGAGCCCTTCTACATAGGCTTGAAAGGCGGTATCGCCCTTCTCTGAAATAGCGACAAGTGTTTGCGGCTTTTTGCCGGAGAACTGCTTGCTCACTGTAATATATTTGGCTTCCTCGAGCTTCTTAAGGTGTGTACTCAGGTTGCCATCAGATACTTTTAACTGCGTCTTTAATTCTGTAAATTCGGCGCTTCTGGCTGCTGCGAGAAACGACATAATTGTAAGCCGAACACGTGAATGAATAAAGTCATCTATGGCGCGGTAATCATAACCACCCATGGCTTTAAACCTCGTCGCTTAGCATGCGTTTCAGGAAAAACCCGGGTATTAGAAGCAGCGTGAAACTGGCAGCACTTAAAACGAGTGTAATTTCTGGGCCAATGTCACCAAAAATGCCAAAAAAGATAAGTAGGGCCCACCAGCCGAATGCTACATAACGTAATTTTTGTAAGCCAGTTACTAGTGACGTTAGCATAAAGGCAGAGCCAAAAAGTGCGGTTGTAAGAAACGTAATTGTCATGTGGTCAAACTGCTCGGAGAGTATAGAGGTTATAAAATAAAGCCCTATAGAAGCGCCGCTGACATTCCACGCGGTGGAATAAACACGAAGAGCAAGGTTATTTTCGACCGTTATGCGAGGATAGCGCTTTCCGACTATGAAGGATGCGATAAAGCCGATCACATATGTAGGGATCCATATACCGACTATTGTTGGAGGCAGCACACCTACAATAGAAAAATACTGAGCCAGAAAAGCACAGGAAAGCACAAAGCCCCATATAACTAGGTGAGCACCGTCCACTCCCATGCGTTGTCTGCCAACGTGCATCATACTGCGTATGAGGGCTAGGTCAGCTTCTGGGGTGCGTGCCGTGTCGATGTCTTCAGTTTCAGGAATGTTCACCGGCATATTGGCCCTTTGCTAATGGTTTTACCAAAGTACTTTGTTTTTCAAAGTATATGTTTTGTTATAAAAGTCAATCAATTGAGGTTGAGTTTGAGCTGAGCAGTACGGCTTTCGCCACAAGCAGCTTAGCCTTATTCTGTTTCTGGTGGTGTAATAACGACCTTGCGGGTTACACCATTTTCCCCAGGAAAGTTTTGAAAGAGGGCTTCGGCAAGCAAAGGAACAATTTCCGGCAACGCCTTGGAGCGTGTTTCGGTTTCAGCACGACCTTCGAAAATAAGCTGACCGTCAGGTTTGCGCAGTTCAATTGAAAGGGTTGCGGTATAATAAGTGCCGGCAACAACAACGGTGTCGTGGCTGTAGAATGGGTCATAGACAAAGGAGCCCCAATAACTACCGCGTGGCCAACGTACGTCCCAGTAAGGGTGAGGAAATGGATTTGGTCGATTGCGTAGTTTTTCTCTGCCTTCGTTAATAGTAACATCAAAACCTACGATGAGCTCAGGCTGGTTTTTGCCTGCTTCTAAATAGCCATAACTCTTGAGATGACTAGCTAGTGCGCCAGCATACTGCCGGTATTCAAGGCTGTCGTGTTTCTCTGGATTCATGGGGGTAAGCACTACTTTTTCCCCGCCGGGCACGCCCATTTCATGAAAGGTGGCGACATTAGTGCGGAAAGAGTGGGTGCAGGCGCCGAGCGCAACAGCACACGTCAGAAGCAAAAGTTTCTGAAATAGTTTCATGGTGTTACCCTTTTTACCAAATTAACAGTGTTATTACTCTTAATAGAATATAGCGGCCATTAGGCCCCATTCAACCTTAATCGGTTCACACTAGCAGGAGTGAACTGAACAGATGCTGAATGCTAGGCAAATATAGGGTTAACCTAAAAAACCAACCGTCTTTTTAACTTCCGCCAAAATGGGGGCTGAGAGATCTTGTGCTTTTTCGCCGCCAGCCTCTAAAATACTGTCTATGTAGGCAGGGTCGTTTTGGAGTTTCACCATTTCAGTTGTGATGGGGGCAAGTTTATCAACAACCACTTCGGTTAAGGCTTTTTTGAAATCGCCGAAGCCTTTGCCTTCATATTGTGCACAAACAGAGTCTCGCTCCATATCGGCAAGTGCGGCATATATGCCGACGAGGTTTTTTGCTTCAGGACGACCTTCAAGAAGGGAAGCCTTAGCAGGAAGAAGCTCTGCATCTGTTTTAGCTTTGCGGATTTTTTGAGCGAGCGTGTCGGCGTCGTCATTCAGGTTAATGCGGCTAAACTCTGACGGATCAGACTTGGACATTTTTTTGGTCCCGTCCCGCAGGCTCATAACACGGGCGCCTTCACTTAAAATTAACGGTTCGGTCAGAGGAAAAAGTTCAACACCATAGTCATTATTGAATTTTTGGGCGATATCACGTGTCAGTTCCAAATGCTGCTTTTGGTCTTCTCCAACAGGAACATGTGTTGCTTTATAAAGCAGGATGTCAGCAGCCATTAGATTTGGGTAAACATAAAGGCCTGTTGAGGCATTCTCACGATTTTTCCCTGCTTTATCTTTAAACTGGGTCATTCGGTTCAACCACCCGATGCGGGCCACACAGTTAAAAACCCAAGCAAGTTGTGCGTGCCCGGGCACGCGACTTTGGTTAAAAAGAATAGACTCTTCTGCGTTAACACCACTTGCAATGTATGCCGCCGCCGCCTCTCGTACCTGTGCTTGAAGGTCTGCAGGGTCCTGCCATACCGTAATCGCATGCATGTCTACTACACAGAAGATGCATTCATAGTCATCCTGTAGCCGCGCCCAGTTGCGGAACGCACCAAGATAATTACCAAGATGCATGTTGCCGGATGGCTGAGCGCCAGAGAAGATGCGGTTTTTCACGAGGTGTTCCCCAGAATTACAAACGATTGATTGGTTGTGTGGCAAAGAGGCCTAGGGCCTTATGACAACGGGCGCTTGATGGGTCAAGTTTTCTCAGGCAGCTGGTCGGAGAAAACCTTTGATTTCTGCGAGCGTGAGGGTCCGCAAAAGAGCAATGGCAATGATATAGGACCCTATGCCGCAAAGGATAAGGGCTGCGAGGGCTAATATGCGCTTGTAGCCTTCAGCTATAAACCATTCAGATATAATTCCGGATGCGAAATAAACTATGATTGCCATAGTAATTGTAGCAATGATACATTTCATGAGCCGTATGATGGTTTGTTGTTCGAGTATTAGGTGACCTCTTTTTCTTAGGCCAAAATAGAGCATGCCTGCGTTTACCCATGCTGCAATCGCTGTCGCTGCGGCGAGGCCCACATGCGCAAAATATTGAATTAGAATAATGTTCAATATCGTATTGATTAGAAGGGAGACCATCGCAAAGCGTACAGGTGTTTTTGTGTCCTTCCGAGCGAAATATCCAGGAGTGAGTGTCTTGGCGATAACATAGGCAGGCAGGCCGGCAGCGTATACCATTAGGGCAGCGGCGCTTGCATCTACATCATCTGCGCTGAATGCGGCACTTTCAAACAGTGTGGTTAGAATCGGCCCTGCTATGATTATGAAAGCTGCTGCAGAGGGAAGAGTGAGAAAAAGAGAAAACTCTAGCGCCCGGTTTTGCTGGTGATTAGCAGCAGTTGTGTCATTCACAGATAAAAGACGCGAAATACTTGGAAGAAGAACTGTTCCTATTGCGATACCAATGACGCCGAGT
>CAXBKT010000033.1:0-25443 GCA_963976155.1 uncultured Kordiimonadaceae bacterium
GAGCCAGCCCCACTCTGCTAGACACTTTATCAGCAGTATAAACATATCTACACATACTGCTGCACACACAAACGGGCACCGAAGGGCGCCCGTTCTAATATCTTACATTTCTCGGGTACTAACTTCCTGACTTTTCCATGTAAAGCGAACGGCAAGGGTAAGGAATAGTGATATCCTCTTTATCAAAAGCTTCCTTAACTGATTTTAACAGATGCCAATTTAAGGCCCAATAATCACCACTATCGCACCAAACACGCACCAGAATATCAACACTACTTTCCCCAAGGGCAGTTACAGCAACGACTGCTTCAGGATCCGTCTTACAGCGCGCGTCAGATGCAAGAACGCTTTTGATCACACTTATCGCTTTATCAATATCATCATCATAACCAATGCCATACGCTTGATCCAAGCGGCGGATCGCATGGTGATTGAAATTTTTAATACTGCCACCCCAAACTGCACTATTAGGAATAACAATACGGACATTGTCCCCTGTATCCATTTCAGTCACAAATAGTGTCACGGCCTTTACAACACCTGCGTGTCCCGCAACATTCACAAAGTGGCCAACCTTAAACGGACGGAAAATCAATAACATGACGCCAGCTGCGACATTTGATAGCGTCCCTTGAAGGGCAAGTCCAATTGCTAAACCAGCCGCACCAACCACAGCAACCAAGCTTGTAGTCTCAATACCAAACTGGCCAAGTACTGCTATAATCGTAATTATAACAACGGCATATTTGACCATGCTCGCTAAAAACTTGGCGACGGTCTGATCCATTTTTTTGCTTTTTTGCAGCAATGCAAGAAATCGTCGTTCTGCGAAACCTGCAATCTTAAATCCGACCACAAGAATTAGGATTGCGCCTAAGACAGACAGGCCTAAATCCATAGCATTTGATATTAATACATCAAACTGTTCGCTATCTTGAGAAAAAAAATCCACTGTGAACCCCTATTTTAACTGCGACTTGGCGCAGACTGACTTTGGTTTATCAGCCATTTTTCGCAAAATTCGCTCCCATGTAAAGGTTTATCGAAATAAAAGCCCTGTACTGTCGAACAGTTTCGAGCTTGCAAATACTTGAGCTGCTCAACTGTCTCAACGCCTTCTGCTGTAACTTTAAAACCAAGTACTTCACTCAGGCTCAAAATTGCATCAATAATCGCCTGATCATCAGTATTCTCTATAACATCCTGCGTAAAACTGCCATCTATCTTCACAAAATCAAAAGGGAGCCTCTTAAGGTATGACAGAGAACTATACCCCGTTCCAAAATCATCAAGTGCAAACCGAACACCAAGCACCTGAAGCTTTTTCATTACACGCGCAGCTTTTTCCAAATCTGCCAAAAGTGCGGTTTCTGTCAGCTCAAAAATCAAGCGACCCGGCGCGATAGCATTATCTTCAATCACTTTTTCCACAAATGACGCAAAGTTATGCCGATGGATTTGCTCGCTGGAAATATTGACAGAAAGCTGCGGTAACTCAGGTGTCGCTGCGAGAAAACAACAGGCCTCTTCCAGAATTTTCTCGCCCAAAGCCCAAATCAAACCGCATTCCTCCGCAACGGGAATAAACTCGGCGGGAGAGACTTGCCCCAACACAGGGCTGTTCCAGCGGACAAGGGCTTCTGCGCCAGTGAGGGCGATAGACTGGGTGTCCACAATAGGCTGATAATGAAGCCTAAATTCATCTTTTTTGAGGCCAGTGCGAATTTGCGTTTCAATGCGAACTTGACGCAGAACCGCTTCCTCCATCTGAGGAACAAAAAAACTACACCCATCCTTGCCTGCGGACTTTGCCTCATACATGGCTGTATCAGCTTGACGTAAAACAACATCTACGCTCACGCTTTCACTCGTTACAACCGAAATACCTATACTAACAGTTACATGAAGCTCATTACCTTTGATCTTAATCGGATCTGCGATTGCCTGAGAAATCTTTTCTGCAACTCGCCTTGCACCAAGAACAGTCCGTTCTTCATTCCTGCCTTGTTCAGGTAAAAGAACAACAAACTCATCCCCCCCAAGACGCGCCACAGTATCTTCACCGCGGCAGCATTCTCGCAACCGAAAGGCCACTTGTTGCAAAAGCAAGTCACCAATAGAATGTCCGAGTGAATCATTAATGGTTTTAAAATTATCTAAATCCAAAAACATCAAAGCTGCATACCCATCGCGCCGATGCACACGCGCAAGCACTTGTTCAAGGCGATCTTGTAATAGTAACCTGTTAGGCAGAGACGTAAGGGGGTCATGAAATGCTAAATGCTCGACCCGCTCTTCTGACCGTCTTTTGTGAGTAGCATAACGAATAGTGCGCTCGAGTTCCCGTTCCGTTAGCTCAGTCGTAACCAGATAATCAGTTGCGCCCGCGTTCATTGCCAACTTGTCTAATTCGATATCATCCTGAGTACTAAGAAAAATAACCGGCGCTTTACAACTCGTTTTGCCAACAATTGCCTGCACTACCTCAAGGCGATCAGCTGATCCGGAGTTATCCCCAACAAAACAAACTTTAAAATAGTTATCTGCCTCACCGTCAATCAATTCCAGCGCAGCTTCAAAACCACCCACATGATGCAGGTTCAATTGTTTCTCATAGATACCCGCCAATAGCCCCTGAAAAGGGCCAAACCCATCACTGTCCGCCTCTACGAGCAGAATATTCAAGCTTTCACCCACTAAGCTCACTCCCTGCTGACACGCACTGAGCACATACGCATCAGGTTTCCCCGAACGGTAACTTGGCCTAAGAACTACAAAATTACAACCTTACGTATGCCGTTTTGAATAAATGAGAGACCGTTCTCGAAATTTTAACTAAAAACTACGAATCTAACTGGTAGCTATTAGAAAATTATCCTAGACCTATCATTTGTAGCCACAATATTGCTAAATTGATGCAACTAAAAGCGACTGAATGGAGAAGAAAGAGTATGTCAGCGCGTAAAATACAAGTTTTTCTTTATGGTGCAGCTATAAGCCTAAAAGTACTCGAAGCAGCAGGTTTACCCAAACGAGCATTTGCCCCAGCCAGCATCACTGGCTTCGACTTGATAATCCAGCCCGTTGCAAACTTAGTTGAGGCGGGTGATGGTATTGTATATGGTATACTTGCAAACTTTACGCATGCAGAGCTGACGATATTAAAAGAATATCATCTTTCACAAGTCACCAACATTGACTATAATGTCGAGCCTGTGTTTGTAACCACCCGCGGCGGCAAAATAGTTCCTGCAATCACCCATATCTCCACAAATCTAACGCCGGCTTCTGCAGAAAATGATTATATTGATAGCATTTTAAAAGCCGCATCCACATACGGTTTTCCAAAATGGTATATGGACAGAATAGAGAAATTTCGTACAGTCACCAAGTGATTATGGCAATATAAGCCAACACCCTTAAAGGGGGCGTTGGCTCAAATAGCGACTTTACTAAGCCCGGATACGAGCCATAAAACGATTAACTGATTGTTCAAGTAAACTGGTCTGTTCTGTCAGCCCGCCAGAGCTTGCGCTTACAGTTTTAGCTGCACCAGAGCTTCGGTGGGCCATTTCTTGAACACGGCCAACATTATGGCTCAAATTGGCCGTTGATTGGCTTGCATTTTGAACACTCCGGCTAATCTCACCTGTTGAAGCCTCCTGCTGTACAACAGCGGCAGCAATCATACCTGAAATCTCACTCACATGGCCAATTGTCTTATGAATAGAGTTCACCGCATCAACAGTACCTTTAGTAGCGGACTGCATTGCGCTAACTTGCTCTTCAATTTCCTGTGTCGCTCGTGCAGTTTGATTAGCCAATGATTTTACTTCGCTCGCCACGACAGCAAAGCCTTTGCCAGCCTCGCCTGCACGCGCCGCTTCAATTGTAGCGTTAAGCGCAAGCAAATTAGTTTGCTCAGCAATATCATTAATCAAGTGAATCACTTCAGAAATTCGTTCAGAAGCTGAGGCGAGTGACCCCACACGCCCTTCAGCATCTTTGGCGGCATCCATTGCCGTAGTCGTAATGACATTAGCCTGCTCCACCTGTGTGCGGATTTCACCAATCGCGCCAGTCAGTCCCTCGGTAGCTTCAGCCACAGAGATCATATCCTGACTTGTTGCGTCGGTGGCACCAGCAGCTGAGCTCACTTCGAAGCCTGTTTCTTCAATCGCTTCAGACATAGTGTCTGCCGCCATCTGCAGCTCGGCTACAGATTCAGACAAAGATTGAATAACATTGGAAACTTCACTTTCAAAGCTACTAGCAAGGTCTGCTTGCATCCTTTGGCGTTCAACTGTTGCTTCCTGTTGGCGAGCAACCTCTGTTTCGCGGCGCTGATTTTCTTCCTCTATCTGCAAGCGCTCGAACTCACGCTCTTCTTCTTCGCGTTGTTGTCTAGCTGTTTCGGCATCTGCACGTAGCCGCTCAGTTTCCAATGAGTTCTGACGAAGAAACTCTGCTGCTCGAGCCATAGCTGCAATACCGTCCCCGTGATCCATGTCGGTGACCGGCTGATCATACTTGCCCTCAGACAATGCCGTTAATTCTGCTTGAAGGCGTCGAAGTGGGCCCATGATGCTTGCGGTAATCGACAAAGAAAACCCCAAAATAACTGCTAACAGCACCGCGACAATGATGTAGACAGTCGTCTGGTGGCTCTCAAAAGCAGCTTTGGATACAGTACCTGCCTGTAATTCTGAGACAAGCCCGGAATATTCCCAAACAATCAAAAGCATCCCCACAAAGGACAAAACTGTAAGCGTCCAAATACGCACGTTTACTTTAAAATTTCTAAGAAAGCTGATCATTTTGACAGCGCGCCCCTCTTACACAACAACTCTAATTAGTACTCCCTCATCGCTGCATAGCACACACCTTTAGACTTGTTACACAAAAAAACGATATATGGGCCCTGGGCCACATTCCCTTGAATCCTCGCCCATAAATCCCCACGTGTAATATATATAAAAAAATCGACAGCAGACAGTGAGAATAGAGGAGAAAAAAATGCGCCTACTTATGGCAATTTTAATTCCGCCCTTGGTGTTTTTCACCATCAATCGTCCGTTTCAGGGCATATTTTGCGCACTAATGTGGCTAACAATGTTTGGCTGGCCAGTGGCTGCTATTTGGGCGGTCTACGCCCTCAGTCAGTATCGCAATGATGAACTGCGCCGCGATATGGACTATGATAGACGTTACAGCAGATATTAATATCAGGGAGGGATACTATGATTTGGACACTCATCATTGGCGCCATTGTTGGCTTTTTAGCTGGCCATATCCTTAGGGGTGAAGGCTACGGTGCTCTTGGCAACATCATACTAGGCATTTTTGGTGGCCTTGTTGGCGGTTTCTTGTTTGGGGTTCTGGGCTTGGGCCCGACTGGGATGATTGGTAAAATCATTTCGGGTACAGTAGGCGCAATAATTTTAGTCTACTTCTTTGGCAACAAACGCCATAGCGGCAAATCAAAGAACTAGATTAAACGGGCCGGAGCGTATGCTGCGGCCTCTACGCCAAACCCAGATAGGCTTTCAGGCACATCCTTGTTTAAGAGCAGAGCTGCCGCCAACTCTGACCAAGCAGGGGCCGTTTGAATACCAAACCCACCCTGTCCTACCGACCAAAAAAACTGTTCGGTATCAGAGGCAAAACCTATTACCGGCGCACGGTCTTTAGCAAAAGTACGCAGCCCCGCCCACTTTGCCTCCACACGCCGTACGGTCGCGCCTGTTGCCTGTTCAAACTGGTGCACCGCAAGTGCAACATCTTCATGCTCAGGCTGAACATCACATGGCGGCATGAGAACCTCATCCCCCGGAGAGAGCAAATACCCATTTCCTTCGGGCTTAAAATAATATTCCTCGCCCACAGGCATCACAATGGGGCTCCCTTTTTCAAAGGGCAAACCATCCGGTTTATCAATGGTCACTACAGTCCTTCTTAAAGGTTGTAACCCTAGGGGCATTACATCGCAGCACCGTGCAACCTCATCCGCCCAAGCTCCTGCCGCATTAATTATTGTTCGAGCCCAAATATCACCGCCAGCCGTTTTTACGTGCCATCGGCCTCCTTCAACGGTCGCTCTCTCCAGGGGAGCACCTGCTATCAACTTCGCCCCATCATTTTTGGCAGACCTTAAAAAACCTTGATGCAGAGCCGCTACATCCAAACTACTGCAATCGGGGTCGTAAATACCCCCTGCGACATATTCTTCGCGCAGCTGAGGAAGAAAAGCCATCACATCCGCACATGACAACATGCGCACATTTGGCAAAGCACAGCAGAGGCTTGCATACAAAGCTTCTGCTTCATTTTCCTGCCCTTCATGAAACACATGAATGGCACCAAGTTCTGAGATAAGTGGCACGTCTGAAAACCCACATGGAGGCTTATGAAAAAATGATTTTGACGCCGAGGTAAAAGGCTGAATGAGTGGTCCGCCATAAGTTTCTGCATAAAAGGCCGCAGACCGGCCTGTCGTGTGATATCCAGCCTGTTCTTCCATATCGATAAGCGTAACGCGTGCAGAAGGCGCCAACCGGTATGCAATACTTGCACCGGCGATCCCAGCCCCCACAATCAAAAAATCTGTTTCCAACATCACACTTCTCGTTGCCAATTGGGCGTCATATGTGGTCTAAAGCTGGGGCTTTGGCAAGGCCCATATCAGGCCAAATACTCAAAAAGGGATTATCATGGCGCTTGACCTGACAGATGCTGAGATTAGCACGTTAAAAGATTTTGCATGCGAGCTTGCTGACATTGCAGCCACAATAACCCTCTCCTACTTCAAAAAACCAATTGGTGTAACAGACAAAGACAAAGGCGCAGGCTTTGACCCCGTGACCCAAGCTGATCAAGAAGCCGAGAAGGCTATCAGAAAAGTAATTGAAGCGCGTTATCCTGAACACCGTATTTGCGGGGAAGAATTTGGCCGCAAAGAAACAGACAGCCCTTTTGAATGGTACTTAGACCCAATTGATGGCACACGCGCCTTTATCTCAGGCCTACCAGTATGGGGCACATTGATTTCACTTGCCTATAATAATGAGCCCATTATCGGTGTGATTGATCAGCCCTACATCAATGAACGATACCTTGGCTGGCCGGGCGGCGCGAGTTTGAACGGCGAGGTGATTAAAAGCCGGCCTTGTAGCACCTTGGCAACCGCTACCCTTTCGACAACAGACCCCGACCTGTTCATGGCCGGAGAACGCGCTGCATTTGATCAAATCCTGTCCGAAACTCAGTTGGTCCGGTACGGGCTTGATTGTTATGCTTATGCTGTCGTCGCAGCAGGTCATATGGATATTGTTATCGAAAGTGGATTGAAGCCATGGGACATGATGGCTCTCATTCCTGTTGTTAAAGGTGCGGGCGGCGACGCGACAAGTTGGAACGGCTCATCTGCGGGCGAGGATGGCCGCCTTATCGCCGTAGGCGACAAGGCGTTACTATCTGCAGCAACGAAGATACTCGCTGCCGCCTGCTAGCAGCCCTTTATTCTGAGAAATTTGGACCATTCTCCAAGTCCATAAACCCAGAAATTGCTTGCCAAACCTGAGCACGATGTTCGTCTGTTTCCTTAAGAAGTTCATGCATTGCGCCTTCAATCCGCACAAGCTTTCCTTGGGGCAACTTTAGAGCAAAGGCACTTTGAGCTTTATTATCAACGATCGTGTCCTCACCTGCCTGCAGTATTAATACAGGCTTCTTAATTTTCTCAGCATACCCATCTTCATTCAAAATGTCCGTAGATTTCATTGCTTCCCATAGCCATGTATAAGTAGCGCCGCCAACAGCAAGCCGCTTATCTTTATTCTGAATGAAATAATCTTCATCATTGAAACGCTCATCATCATGAGTCAGCTTCTTACGCCACCCCCAGCGTCCCTCTTTGAAGGCAGTGTGTCCGGGTATATATGCAGCCCTTAAGCCCAAATGGCCCATCACCCAAGCGAGCCCCTTCGCCACAAATTCCGGTAACCCTCCAAGGAATATCTTCACCATTGGGGCAACCGTAATCGCGGCATCCGCATAATCCGGATGATCGTGCAAGAAGCGTAATATTACATGACTACCCGCTGAATGCCCCATCAAGATGAAGGGCTTTGGCATCTTATTTGCTAGAGCTTGATCAAACAACTGTTGTAAGTCCGCCATGTGCGGCTCAAAGCTTCGAACAAAATGCTTGTCCCTATTTGGATGTGGCCGGTGCGACATGCCCTGCCCGCGCAAATCCATCGCAGCACAAGCAAACCCTAGGTCATTGAAAACATGTACATCTTCAATAAATTTTTCAATAAACTCTGTCCGGCCCGGTATAAAAATTACTGTACCTTTGGGCTCAACAACCTTGCTCGCAGGAAACCGTGCAAACCGAATAATTTCACCATCAAAAGATTTAAAATAATCAAAGACAGAATCTTCCGGCGCTATCCGCCGGTTCTCTTTCGCCTTAGCCAAGATATCTGCACTTGGCACCTGTTTATCGCCCACACCTATCTCCGTCGTCAGTCTTATTTTTTACCAGCGCACTGCCAACAGAAAATCATATTGACGCGGCAAGAGTTACTATAACTATAATCGTTGCCATTATTGTCGAACAGAAACAAGTCAGAAGTGAATTACAAAGACTACCCTTCGCCACCAAATCGCTGCAAAACCTCGACTTCGACTCCAGCTGTTTCAAGAACATTCATAAAGAAAACCTAACGAACCCTTCCAAGAAGCCCTTCAATTATTTTCAGTAAAAGTTATTAAAAAATTTAATGTTTTCAATAACGTAGAAGTTATCACCCTGAAAAGGCCTTGTAAGTCAAATCATTAGAAAAATAAACAACTACTGGTTGCTTTAATACCTCTGAATACTTGATATCTCTTTGACTAAAATTGATTCCAAAGATTTACTTAATCTACATTTGGGTAGTTCATTTTAGGTGTAATTAAATCAGGCATCAGAACAATGAACAAACACACACTCTTTAAATGGCCAATACTGCCAAGCTGCATAAAGTCCTTTCTTAAAAATGAGGAAGGTAGCTTGATGCCCTTGGTTGCCAGCAGCGTTATGATGCTGACAGGTGTTGCCGGGCTATCTATTGATGGTTCTCGTATGTTTCTTGTTAAAGACGTCCTGCAGAAATCACTGGATAGTGCCGGACTTGCCGCTGGGCACGCTATGGAAGTCGATGACATGGCTGCAGACGCACAAGAGTTTTTTGATGCGAATATCGCAGCTGTCGAAGATATCGTCAGTGAAAGTGGCATGGTCATTAGTATTAATGATGACAATTCGCTTATTACACTAACAGCAACAGCCAAAGTTAAAGCGTCCTTCACATCCCTTTTTGGCTATGACGAAATTACAGTAAGTGCAAGCACCGAAATTACACGCGAAACACGTGGCATGGAACTTGTTTTGGTAATGGATAATACTGGGTCAATGCGCCATTCAGGTAAAATCGGCGCGGCAAAAGATGCTGCTGAACAGCTGATAGAATTAGTTTACGGCGATGAAGATACAAGCAACAATCTATGGGTTGGTGTTGTCCCTTATATTACCCACGTCAATGTAGGCAACAACCATGAGAGCTGGTTAACATCAGCTGGTAAAGCAAAAATTGATAACGGAGAATATCTTCCAACAGAATGGAAAGGCTGCGTTCTCGCGCGTAGCGATGATGAAGACCTAACCGACACACCGCCCACCGACATACCGTTCTCGCCCTGGTACTGGGAAGACGAGCATTATGTGAGCGACAGTAACGAAGAGAACAACTGGATCGACGGCTACGGCAACCGCTCTTACAACGAAAGCAATAGTCGCAGCTACGCCAAAGGCCCAAATCGGGGTTGTGCGCAACCAATTTTACCGCTCGTTGAAAGCAAAGAAAAAGTGCTGGCGGCAATCGACGCAATGGAAGCCTGGAGCTTTGGTGGTACAGCTAGCCCAGTGGGACTAGTTTGGGGCTGGCGCGTTCTTAGCTCAAAATGGCAAGGCCTATGGGGTGGGGACACGCCCAACGACTTACCTCTCGCCAAAGACACACCTTATATGGACAAAGTTCTTATCGTTCTAACAGATGGTAAAAACGAGTTCATTAGACGGTATGATCCAGCGCTTGGTGGTTCTGATTATACCGCGTACGGTACTATCGAAGACTGGGGGTATAGCTCCATCTATACTGCCCGCGATGAACTAGATGACCGCTTTGCAGAGATATGCTCAAATATTAAAGATGACGGTATCATCATTTACGGCATCACTTTTGGCAGCACACCGGATAGCGCAACCCGCAATGACTTTGAAACATGTGCGAGCAAACCCGCCTACTATTTCCATGCACCCTCAAATAGTGAACTGCAGGATGTCTTTGACGCCATTGGTCGCCAACTTTCAAACCTTCGGCTATCTAAGTAAGGCCGGTGCAACAAATGAAGCTTTGGCCCCAAATAATGAAACGCAAAGTGTTCCCGACCCGGAACACCTTAACCTCTGACGAAACAGGCAGCGTGCTGGTGGAAACAGCGGTTGGTTTACCTGTCTTGCTTTCAACTATTTTCGGCATTCTAGAAATTGGTAACTTTGTTTTTGTCACTGCAGCCGTAGAAAATGCGGTCTTACATGCTTCCCGTTTTGGAGTGACAGGCCTAACAGAAGATGGCAGTAGCCGTATTGAACAGGTTCGAGAAATTATCAAGAAAAACACATTCGGCCAAGTAAACATGGACACAGTTGAAATTGAAACACTGGTCTATGAGCAATTTGCCAACGTTGGCGAACCTGAACCTTTTACCGACCAAAACGGCAGCGGTGATTGGGACACAGGCGAACCTTTTGTAGATGTAAATGGCAACGGCAATTGGGATGATGACATGGGCAGTGAAGGCCTCGGCGGCGGCGGCGACATTGTCCTGTATAGGATTAATTACACTGCCAGCAGCCTGACAGGTGTTGCGGATTGGGCTACGAAAAAAATCAATATTTCCTCGACTGTGGCGGTGCGTAATGAACCCTATTAAAAAATGGTTTCATTGTTTTAGGAAAAATGAAGACGGCGCTGTTCTTACTGAAATAGCACTTAGCATGCCTCTTTATCTCATACTCTTGTCAGGGATATTTGAAGTGGGCAACTATCTTATCCTTCACATGAAGGTACAGCATACTGTTGTCACAATTGCAGACTTGGTCACACGTGACGAACAAATCTCTGAGGATGTAATAGAAGATATTTTCCGAGTTGTTCCTCTGATTATTGCGCCTTATCCAACTGGCGACAATTCACTGACAATTGTTTCAGCGGTTAGTCAAACTGAAGATACGCCTTCCAGCGTATTTTGGCAGCGAAGTGGCGGCGGAGACTTAACCGCCGCTAGCGTTTTTGGCGAAGAGGGTGATGCTGCGCTTTTACCTGCAGGGCTAACGATGCGAGACAATGAAACCATTTTGGCAACCGAGGTCTTTTATCGGTTTGAGCCACTGATTTTCCCCTTCATTCCCGAAAAAACCGTCCGCAGAGTGTCCTTCTTCCGTCCTAGAATTGGTTCACTACAAGAGATAGACCCCTAATCTCCACAGCGATTGCGTGTAGAAGCGTCATGTATTAAGTAAACCCATAACAATAGTCACAATACCTCAGCACCGAGCGGTGCCATATGGGACAAACGGTTATGGTTACTGGTTGGCACAAAAGCCTTCTCATCCTTTGTGTATTAATCTCAACAGCCACCTTTTTACCGGCACGTGCTGATATCAATGAACAAGTAGATCGGTTAAAGGTTGGCCTTGTTTTAGCAGGTGGTGGGGCCCGCGGCGGGGCCCACATTGGTGTCCTGAAAGTTCTCGAAGAGAACCGTATTCCCATAGACTATATTGCCGGCACTAGTTTTGGCGCTATTGTCGGTGCTTTGTATGCTTCTGGCTATTCAGCTGAAGCTCTTGATGAAACGTTGCATAATTTAGACTGGGCTGAACTTCTTTCAGATTCCGCTCCGCGTAAATATCGATCTATTCGGCGAAAAGGAGAGGATCAAGATGCCTCTATCAACTTTGAGGTTGGGTACAAAAACGGTAAATTTCTATTGCCTAACGGCCTGGTCAGAGGAAACCAACTGCGTTTAACGCTAGCCAAGCTAATGGCAAAATCTAATGGTGCCGCTCATTTCGATGATCTCCCCATCCCTTTTCGGGCAATCGCAGCTAACCTTCTAACAGGCGAGGAAGTCATTCTAGAAGACGGCGATTTAGCCTCTGCGGTATTAGCAAGCATGTCAGTACCAGGGCTATTTCCCCCTTTTGAGCGCGGCGACCAATTATTGGTTGATGGTGGTATCGTAAACAACCTACCTATCGATGTTGCACGAAACATGGGCGCCGATGTCGTGATTGTCGTTGATATTAGCGCACCGCCTGCCACTCGGGAGGACCTTAACTCCTTCGCTAAAGTGCTAAAGCAAATGATCACTTTGTTGACACTCAAAAGCCGCCAAGCTCAACTTGAAACCTTGTCCCAGAACGATATCCTCATCAAACCTGACACGACAGGTATTTCTTTAACTGACTTTACCAAAACGGCAGATACCGTACCAAAAGGCGCCGCCGCCGCGACAAAAAAGCTTGAAGCTCTCCTCCCTTACCAACTTGATGAACAGGCATGGCAACACCATCTACTCTCTCGCAAAACAGAAGTGCCTGCCCACAAAATCGATTTTATCCGGATCACTAATAAAAGCCGTTTATCAAATGCCTTCATTGAGAAAAATATTCGCCTGCATGAAGGGGATACACTCGACCAAAACCAGCTGGCCCATGACCTGACAAAAATTTATGGCTCCGGCAACTTTGAGAATATTGACTATCAAATCATCCAAGAAAACGGTCAGACAGGTGTTGAAGTATCAGCTAGGGGGCGTGCAGTTGGGAACGACTATCTAAGGTTTGGTGTATCCCTAGAAGATGATTTTTCAGGCACCAGTAATTATAGCCTTAGCGCGATATATACAAAACGGGGTCTCAACGACCTAGGGGCTGAATGGCGCAACAAAATAACCTTGGGCAACAATCTCAGGCTTGAAACCGAGTTTTATCAGCCCCTGGATGACAAACAGAAGTTTTTTTCTTTCGTTGGCGGCGCAGTACTTCGAACAAAATTGGGCTTGGTCGATGATGATGGGGACGAAGCCGCTGATATCCGCATTGACGCAGCACTGGCACAAGTTGGTGTGGGCTACACATTTTCCAACTGGGGTAGTTTGAGCGCGGGCCTACAACGCACCGGCGGAACCTTCACCTTCCTTTCCAGTATACCCGATTTTAGCGGCATCCCTATCGCACGCGGTGACAAATTCGACATACAAGAAACCAGCTTCTTTACACAGTTCGAATTAGACACCGTCGATAATTCAAACTTTCCTCGCTCAGGAACACGTATAACAGCGCGCTACTCTGACAATCAGGCATTTCTTGGCGGAGATTCTAGCGTAAACTCTGTAGTATTTGGTGTTGTTCACGCAGAAAGTTGGGGGGCCAATACAGTTGTTGGCTGGTTCCACGCTGGCGGTGCATACGCCGGGGAAGAAACTCCATCTGATAATTTCTCACTAGGTGGTTTTCGTAATTTATCTGGTCTTCAAAAAGAAGAAATTTCCGGGCGCTATATGGCCATTGTTGGCACCGAATACCGCCGTCTGATAAACAGAGATGGCGTTACGCAAATGTTCGGTGTGCCATTATATGCGGGCCTCACTTTAGAAGCAGGGAACGTTTGGAACCAACATAGTGATATTAAAGTTGATAATTTACGATTAGGGGGCAGTCTTTTTCTCGGTGCAGATACTGCTTTTGGCCCCTTGTATCTTGGTGCAGGCTACACAAGTGGCGGAAACACATCCGCATTCCTATTTCTGGGTGCCCAGTTCTAGAGAAGTTATACCCCTACCCTCGTTAGCTGTTTACTGAAAAAGACAAATCTGGACTGGTTAGCTGATTCTTTTTAGCGTTATTAAGAGGAGAATCAGCAAAATCCAGAGCAAAGGAATCGGTTTATTTCTACCAAAAGCTACCAAAATGATTAAAAAAACGCCCCAAAAAGTGAATAAAATAACTCCACGTTACGTCACTATTTAGGGTTGCCGTCGGTCAAATGTCCAATTTTCCATCTATATCCTGCCAGATTTTCTGAATGAATTTCTACTCCTACTTTCAAAAAAACAGCTCTTTTCAAGAGCTTTACAATTTCGCTAAAAATTGAAACAATTTTGATCTTAAATTTACGATAAGTAATTGAATTTAAAAGATTTTTTGGATTTTTTGTTAACCTTTTATTTAGGGGTGTAAGCCTATAAATGGTCATCCGAACTTGGCAGCTGGAGAAAGCAAATGTTTAAATTTTTGAGAAAACTTCGTCGTGATGAAGAAGGTGCAACAGCAATCGAATATGGTCTGATCGCGGCCCTTATCGCAATTGGCCTGATTACGGCTCTAACAGAACTTGGCGGTTCGCTTAGCACTACCTTTGGTAATGCTTCAGACACCCTTGATACTAATGCTACGGGATCTGATACCGACAACCGCAGTTAATGAAAAACCGCTAAGGTTTTTAATGACTGAACCAATCAAAAGTCGCCGGGGGGTCTGATTTTTCCGGCGACTTTTTTATGGAAAACCAAGATAACAGAACCACCCTATTTAGGCAGATCTCAGGCAAAATAATGCAGTTCATACCAATCATAGAAACGGGTCTACTGATCGCAGTTACCTTTCTTCTTTTGTGGGCAGCAGTTGCAGACATAAAACACAGACGTATTTCAAATAAGATAGCGATATCAATTTTGATACTTTTTGGATTATGGATTACCGTGCAACTGTCAAAAGAAGTCAGCTTCTATGAAACGGTTGTTTGGCCGCTTGTCGCGGCAGGAGTTGTTTTCGCAGTAGGTGCAGGCTTGTTTGCCATGCGCCTTATGGGCGGCGGAGATGTAAAGCTTCTTGCAGTAATGGCCTTGTTTGCTGGGCCCGCGCTCAGCATCCCTTTTGTCCTCTACGTGGTGGTTGCCGGCGGCTTTGTTGCCTTAGGTACCTTACTGCATGCTCGGCTCAAACGAGCCGTGAATGATACACCACCAAAAGTGCCGTACGGCGTTGCTATTATGGCAGGTGGTCTGTGGGTCTGTTTTCAACGTTTTTCCGCTTTATCAGTCTAATCTATACCGCCGTATAACTTACCAGAATGGCGGAAAGTAGGTGAAAGCGTTGCTGCTCAATTTATGTGAGCACCACGTGTAAACGGGAGGGGCACATGAACCCCAGAGGCCTAATTTTATTAATACTTGCCGCAATTGGCGTAGCGCTTGTTATTATGTTCACGCGGTCGTTTCTTACAAACGCCCAACAACAAGCACAAACAGCTCAGGTAACAAGTGCAAGAACACCAGCGGCACAAATACTTGTCGCCAAGCGTGACCTGCATGTGGGTACAATTCTCAAACCAGAGGACGTTGGGTGGCAAGCATGGCCTGAAACCGGCCTTAGCGCCGCTTATTATGTCATCAAACAAGACAAACTTAAGTCTGTTCACGGCAAAGTAGTCCGTGCTCCCATTACAGCCGGTGAACCTGTAACAAAAACCTCAATTGTTGAGCAAGGCGAACGCGGCTTCCTTGCGGCGATACTCACGCCCGGCATGCGCGCAGTTAGCATTAAGCTTTCACCGACAGCAGGCATTGGTGGGTTTGTATTCCCTGGGGATCGGGTGGACATCATTTTAACGCACGAGCTTAAAGTTTCCCGCTCAGAAACACACCAAGTGGCTGAAACCGTATTCCAAAATGTGCGCATCCTTGCCGTTGACCAAAAAAGTGAAGCGGACGACAAAGTAAAAATCGCAAAAACCGCTACAATTGAAGTAACCCCAAAAATGGCTGAAAAGGTCGCAATGCTGAGCAACATAGGCACGCTAACACTTAGCTTACGCTCACTCGCTCAGATGACAGATACCACACAAGCAGACCCTAACAGTCCCCCTGTACCAACAACAACTAGTCACTCTATGGGTAACGAAGTGAGTGGCTTCCTACCGTCTCTTGACAGCAATTCCATCCGGATTGCACGAGGCAGCGATGTCAACCTAATCAGAACAGGCATCAGCGACACTGGCGAAGGGTCAGACCAATGATTATAAAAGCAGTCAACAACAGCCTCAAATTCGCTATCTGCATGATCGCTGCGATGACCCTCTCTGTAAGTGCATCAGCCAATGGCCTGCAGCAATTCTCAGGTGCGCAACTGGTTGAAACAAGCAATAGCAATCTGGTCATAGAGGTGAACAAAGGCACACTTATCCGCCTAGATGACCCCGCAACAGAAGTATTTATTGCAAACCCAGAAATTGCTGACGTTCAGGTAAAATCAAATCGCGTGATTTATATTTTTGGCAAGGCACAAGGCGAAACTACTTTCTATGCACTCGACAAAGACGACCGCACGCTTTTCAGCGCAACTGTCAGTGTCACGCAAAACTTGTCAGCGCTACGGACTGCCTACGATCAAGTACTGCCCGGGGCGCCCATTCAAGCAACAACCCTTGGGCATATGCTTGTTCTGCAAGGCAGTGTCGGGTCTCCTGCAGAGGCAGCAATGGCCGAACGTCTTGCTCGTACTGTTCTGGACACTGAAAATGTTATGAATAACATCAGTGTCCTTCAGCCTACGCAGGTTAATCTACGTGTACGCATGGCAGAAATTTCTCGGTCAGTACTCAAGCAACTAGGCTTTAGCTGGGAAGGTTTTACTGGCGGGTCTACTCTTGGCTTTGGAATAGCAACAGGCCGCGATGTTTCTAACATTGTCTTGGACCCAATTACCCAAGGTCCTCTTGAGCTATTTAACCGCGCCACAGAGGGCCATGCCCTATTTGGTGAAATCATGACAGGCGGCTTAGACCTCAATTACGCAATTGATGCGCTTGATCAAGAAGGCTTCATCAAAGTACTGGCAGAGCCAAACTTAACGGCACTAACAGGGCAAGAGGCAACGTTCCTTGCGGGCGGTGAATTCCCTATCCCCATTCCAACTCGTGACGGCTTGGGTATTGAGTATAAAGAATTCGGTGTAAAACTTGATTTCACACCGACTGTATTGAGCTCGGGCCAAATCTCTATGCGCGTAAACCCTGAAGTGAGTGACCTCTCATCAGCAGGCGCAATCCGTATATCCGGGATCAGCATTCCGTCCATCAGCACCCGGCGCGCAGAAACAACCGTTGAGTTAGGAAGCGGCCAATCGTTTGCTATCGCGGGGCTTATCAGAAACAGCATCACCCAAGACGGTGATAAATACCCCGGCCTAGGTAACATTCCCATCATCGGCGCCTTATTCCGTTCAGAAAAATTCCGTAGGGAAGAAACGGAACTCTTGATTGTCGTTACACCTTATTTGGTACGGCCTGTTTCAGACAGGCAGTTGGTACTCCCGACAGATGACTACCGCGCTCCCGGTGATTTAGACCGCTTTATGACAGGCAAACGCTGGGAACCAACTCAGCCAAAATCAGCTCAAAATATTGATCAAAAAGCTGGGCCATCACTGAAAAACCGCGCTGGCTTTCAGCTAGACTAGAAAGGGCAAACAATGAAAAAAGTATCAATCACCTTAAAGTCACTTGCCCTCGCTGTCTTAGCCATCAGTATCTCGGCATGTCAGCATACAAATGTCGCAGAACCATCATTGAATGACAGTGTTTCACGCAACAGCGTACAGATGGTGCGTTTACCATTCGAAATCAAATCTGAGCAAGATGGTACGGACAGCATTTCCAATGTCACCCGTGCCTCACTCAATGGGTTCCTGACCAGTATCGAAGTAAGTTATGCCGATGTCATCATGTTGGATGGGCCAAATGCGGCACCAGAGCGTCTTTCCGCCATTGAAGATTTCATCAGAGAAAACGGCTTCATTTATGCAGGCAATAGCCCCCTTGGTGCAGAGCCCGAGGCTGGATCAATCATGCTTTATGTTGAGCGTTACGTGGTAACCACACCTAAATGCGGAAACTGGGCACCCGAAGCATCCAATAATACCCGCAATAATGCCAGTTCCTTCTTAGGCTGCTCCAACACAGCTAACTTAGGCTTAATGGTTGCCAACCCCCGGGACCTGATTGCCGGGCAATCGAGTGGCAATTCAACAGCTGCAGCAGTTGGAGCAATCTACACACCAAAGGCTAAAACGGCAGCCGGACCAACAATAACCTATAAGCTTGAAGGGCAACCTGCGACGGGTGCCCAATCCAGCGGCAAGAATTAGGGGGCTTGGGCAATGACGAACTTAGCAGCGGCAAAACCGGAACGTGAAATATTCGCAGCATACTTATGCGATGATATTTCTATGCAAATGCTTGCACCTCTCGTTGTAGAACGTGGCTGGTCACCAGACATGATATTCAAAGGCGGTATCGCAGCGTCTGTTAGGTCGCTTGGTGCAATGCCTTGCCCTGAGCTATTGATCATTGATCTATCAGAATGCACTGATCCCCGAGCAGATGTTCAAGCGCTTGCAGATGTATGCGAAGAAGGCACTGTTGTGCTTGCGATTGGCGACATGAATGATGTTGGACTTTATCGGGACCTTCTAAATGCAGGTGTCCATGATTATTTGGTAAAACCCCTGTCCGCAGACCTTATGCGCGCCGCCCTCATAGCAGCAGAAGATGTTATCAACACCCCAGAAGAGCTAGAAGAAGTCGGGCCTGTAGGGAATGCAAAAAACATCATAACAATCGGCGTACGAGGTGGTATTGGCACTAGTACCTTGGCCGCAAACCTGGCTTGGTTGCGGGCGAAAGCAGACCAATCAACAGCGCTGCTTGACCTTGATTTATACTTTGGCACTTCGGCCATGCAGTTTGATTTGGAACCTGGACGTGGGCTTGCCGATGCTCTTGAAAACCCAGCGCGCGTGGACGGCTTATTCCTTGAGCGCGCCGTCGTTAAGCCAATTGAAAAACTTGCAATATTATGCGCAGAAGCCCCGGTTGGTAGCATGCAACAACCAACTGAAGGTGCACTCGAGCAACTGATCGAGGCAATGAAAGACAATTATCAAAATGTCATCATTGACATGCCAAAACAAACACTTGCTGAACACTCAAGCGTTTTGGAGACAGCAACAGATATTATTCTTCTAACAGACTACTCCTTAACATCCGCTAGAGATTGTATTCGTTTAAAAGCACACCTTAAGAATTATGCCCCCTCGGCAAATATCCATGTGATTGCCAATAAGATTGGCAACACACCGTCAGAGGTTGAGCCTAAAGACTTTGAGAATTCTATCGAACACAACATCAGCCATACAATACCCTTCGACGGTAAGGCGTGCCTAGCGGCCGCACAAAAAGGAACAATCCTTTCCGAGGCTTTACCCAACAGCAAAATTTCTCAAGCTTTTAAGGAAATCTCAGAACTATTCGCCGATGATTTAGCGGGCACGGGTTCAAGCAAACGATCTTGGCTTGGCAAGCTCATGAAAAAATGAGGCCTACGTCTTTGCAAGGTGTGAGAAAATAGTATGAAGTCGCAAGCTTTCGGAAAAAAGAAACAAAGTGTACGCAAACCTGCAACAGGTTTCGGCCGTGCTGCTGGCCTACGCAAACCTGCATCCGAGTTGCTGACGGCAGATACACACGATCATGATGACATTGCAAACGTCAGCCTTGAAATAACAAGCCACACAGCAAACGATACACTGCCCGCCCCAAACTTGCCGGAGGAACTCAGCCCACTTGATCGAACCACCGCTCTTGCTGTCCAAAACCTCCCATCCATTGTAACTGCTGACGAACTCCGCATGGCAACCGAAGCTGAAGTACTGAGTAAAATCGATCTCTTACTAGATAGGTTAGCACAGGAAAGCGACTCTCCACTTACAGGCCCCGATAATGCAAACTTGCGACTGTATTTGCTGAATGAAGCTGCCACCAAAATTGGCCCTATTGGCGACGCCGACCCAGATAAAACTGGTACTGGCGACAAGGTAGACGGCAAACAGACGCTTTTCGAAGCAAAAGAGCGTATTCAAGCGCTGCTGATGGAACACATCGACCCAGCTGCCGCTGCCGAACTACCTCGCCCCGAGCTCGCAGAGCAGGTTGGCGAGGTAGTAGGCGAGCTTCTGGTGCAGGAAAAAATCAACCTAAACCTCAAAGAGCAAAGAGATCTTGTTTCCCTACTTCTCGACGATATGCTGGGCCTTGGCCCCCTAGAACCCTTGCTTGCAGATGAAAGCATATCTGACATCATGGTCAATGGGCCACGTCAGGTCTATGTCGAACAAAAAGGCAAATTGACACTAACGAGTGTACATTTCCGCGATAACCAGCATTTGATGAATGTTGCCCAACGTATTGTTACTGCTGTCGGGCGGCGCGTTGATGAAACATCGCCGATTTGTGATGCGCGTCTCGCTGACGGAAGCCGGGTAAACGTTATTGCGCCGCCGCTTGCCATTGACGGTGCTTCTATCTCAATCCGCAAATTCACCAAAGACAAAATCACACTTGATAAAATGCTGGGCTTCAAAAGCATCTCTGCGCCCCTTGCTAAACTCCTGAAAATAGCAGGAGCGTGCCGCCTAAACATCCTTATTTCAGGAGGTACGGGATCAGGCAAGACGACGATGCTTAATGCTTTGTCCCGCATGATTGAAAAAGGCGAGCGGGTTGTAACCATCGAGGATGCCGCTGAGCTCCAGCTTCAACAGCCTCACGTCGTCCGACTAGAAACCCGCCCGCCTAACCTAGAGGGACAAGGCGAGATCACGATGCGAGACCTAGTAAAAAATGCACTCCGTATGCGCCCCGACCGTATTATCCTCGGCGAAATCAGGGGCGGCGAAGCCATTGATATGCTTCAAGCCATGAATACAGGCCACGATGGGTCAATGGGCACGCTGCACGCCAACCGGCCGCGAGAGGCCCTAACACGCCTTGAAAATATGGTAAATATGGCAGGCCTTCATTTGCCCGCCAAGGCCATCCGTGAACAAGTTTCTTCTAGCCTTGACTTGATCGTGCAGGTGCAACGTATGCGGGACGGCGGACGGCGGACAACACACGTAACTGAGGTTGTCGGTATGGAAGGTGATGTAATTACCACGCAGGACTTGTTTAAGTATGAATTCTCAGGCGAAGACGACAACGGTAACTTGATCGGAGATTTTGTCTCAACTGGTGTACGGCCACACTTTCTAACCAAAGCCGAATATTTTGGATTGGACCGTGCCCTCATGGAAGCAATGAACGGATAGGTATATGCAAGATGGCAATTTAGACATTATCATCCTGGGCAGCAGCCTAGTCGGCATCATTATTGTGCTAACGCTTATGGTCCTGTTAAAAGCGCTCAGTAAAGGGCGCAAAGAGACCAAGCTTAAACTTGACCGTTTCCAAGAACGATTTGGCATGAACAAACGCCTCAAGGGCGAACAAGCGCGCTCCATTCGGGCCAACCAAAAACAAACAGGCTTTGCAGGGCAAATCGCAGACCTGCTACCCAAACAGGAACAAATTCGGCTGCGTATAGCAAAAGCAGGCATGTCGACCTCTCTGTCACGATATGCCATCATTTCAGGTATATTAGCCTTGAGCATTTTGGTGGCGCTACTTGTTATGGGCATGTCCCCAATGTTGTCCTTTTTGCTCGCTTTCATTGCGGGTGCAGGCTTACCCCATGTTTTCGTCAGCAGCCGCATTGCTGCGCGGACTAAGGCATTTACAAAACAGTTCCCAGAAGCCATTGATCTAATGGTGCGCGGCCTAAAGTCTGGCCTGCCTGTCAATGAATGTATCGCGAACGTTGGTAAAGAACTGACCGCACCAACCGGTACAGAATTCCAAAAAATCACTGACGCTATGCGGCTTGGTAAACAAATTGAAGAGGCTCTTTGGGAGACATCCGACAGGCTCGACACACCCGATTTTAAATTCTTCGTTATTTCATTAGTCGTGCAGCGTGAAACCGGTGGAAACCTAGGGGAAACCCTTGGGAACCTCTCTACAATTTTGCGGCAGCGCCAAGCCATGAAACTGAAGATTAAGGCCCTCTCCTCTGAAGCAAAAGCAAGCGCCTGGATTGTTGGCCTCCTGCCTTTTATCATGCTCGGTGTGATTATGTTGCTGAACTATGATTATGGCATCATTCTTTTCACTCACCCGAAGGCCATCATTGCTGGTATTGGCGCGCTCGTCTGGATGGCAATCGGTGTTTTCATTATGTCCCGTATGATAAGCTTTGAGGTCTAACCAATGAAAGCGATTGAAAATATTCTAGGCATTTCAACGGTTGATTTTCTTTCAATTATTGCAGGACTAGTGGCTTTCCTTGTGATGGTAGCAATATATCAGACAGCCCTTGTTCGTGATCCAATGAAAGGACGTATCAAAAACCTAGAAGGGCGCAGGGAAGCCCTGAAAGCCGGGCTCATCACAACAAATAAACGCAAGAGCAACGTCAAAAAAAACGACGGTGTGAGTGTGCTCCGTACGATTGCTGACAAATTTAAGCTCCTGCAAAATGAACAAACACAAAAGATATCTCTATCCCTTGTCCAAGCAGGCTACAGAACAAATGATGTGCTTGTTATTTTTCAAATTGCAAAATTAACCTTGCCCCTTGTCATGGGGCTTGTTGGTGTCATTTTATTCTATGGACTTGGTGTATGGCCCGAGCAAAAAAGCATGCACCCCCTGTTTGCGATTGCCCTTGTTTTCTTTGGTCTAAAATTGCCGGATATATTGGTTGCAAACGCTAAAACAAAACGAACTGAAGTCCTGAGAAAAGGGCTACCTGACGCGCTTGACCTGCTTGTTGTATGTGCTGAAGCTGGCCTGACATTGGACAGTGCACTAGGCCGAGTATCAAAAGAACTGGGTCGGGCATACCCAGAACTCGCTGACGAATTTTCCTTAACAGCAATCGAGCTAGGTTTCTTGCCGGAACGCCGCAAAGCTCTACTCAATTTAGCAGAGCGGGTTGACCTTTCTGCCCTGCGCGGAGTGGTCACGACACTCATCCAAAGTGAACGCTATGGTACACCACTCGCAACTTCTCTACGGGTTTTGTCTGCTGAGTTTAGAAATGAGCGGCTGATGAAGGCTGAGGAAAAAGCCGCTAGGTTACCCGCCATTTTAACAATGCCGCTGATCCTGTTTATCTTACCAACTCTGTTTGTTGTCTTGATGGGTCCAGCCGCCTGCAAAGTTGCGGACGACTTTATCAAAAGTTGACCCCTCGACCCAGCAAGGGAACCAACTAAAGATTGATTACACCCGGTATCGAATCAACCATATTTTGTGCAGCCATATTAGTTTCGGGTGTAACTTCAACCAAAACGAAAGTTAGAGTTGAAAGCTTATTGTTGCCTAAAAAGCGCTCCAAGCGGCTCTTTTTCACAGTTTTCTTCAATTGTGATCAGAGAATCATTGACCCAGCGCCCAAGATTTGGTCTCTTAGTGGGTGCGAGAGGACACGGCCTTGCTGTGTCCACTCCATATTGTGATCGCGCTTCGCGTGGTCACTCTATCCTCGCTGTCGTGACTCGGGCCGGGTATTTACCCGGCCACTTTTTTGTCTGCACTCTAGTTTCAGCAGTAGCGCCGGCAAATACACAGTAGTTTCCAACACAGCAAAAACGCATCTAAACTGAGAACAAAACAGACGGCCCCAACCCTCGGACCGCCCGCATCAAAAGCTCAAATTGTGACAACAATCAGGCAGCTTGAATATTTTTGTGCCCTTCAGCCGAAATTTGCTCAACCGCTTCAACAGATAGTACACCAGCAATTGCATGAAGTGTTGCAGCGATCTTAATGCTCGCTTGAATTTCTTCTCGCGTTAAACTTGCCTTTTTTAGCTCTGCGTCATGTGCTGCAACGCAAAATTCGCAACCATTAACCGCAGAAACTACAAGCGAATAGAGCTCAAAGTTTACCTTATCTGCGGGTGGCTTTCCAATAATTTGCATCCTAAGCCCTGCGGCCATACGCTGATATTCAGCGTCCTTGGCCATGTGGAGAAAACGGTAATAGATATTAGTCATGCCCATCATCGCGTTTGCCGCTTTAACATTTTCAATGTCATCCGGCTCCAGATACTGCGCTGCCTCTATGGTACAAGCCTTTATCAAGGCCTCACTCTTGGACGCATAAGCCGCTGCCAGAGCCACACCGTACCTGCGGACAGGCTCAAGGGTTTCGTCCCTTAACAGGGAGGATAAGTTAAGTTTCAAGTCTTTTGCGTAAGCTGGCAGTGTATTTTTTAGGGAATCCAACATAGTTGATCCTTTCCTTTGGCTTATCACCGTTTCTATAATTGGTAAAAAAAACACCCCGGCGAACCACGACAACATCATGGGGGTTCTGCTGCAATAAAGAGCGTTCGCCGGGGCAAGGTACCACTGCCAGTAACACACATAGCAGTGGCCTCAGCGAGGATTAGCTACAGGGTTTCATCACCTGGATTCCAGTTACAGGGGCAGAGCCCATCTATTTGCAACGCATCTAGGACACGAAGAACTTCTGCTGGATTTCTACCAACAGACAGGTCATTCACAGCCGCGTAGCGAATAATACCGTCAGGATCAGCAATAAAGGTTGCCCGCAAGGCCACACCCTCTTCTTTGTCTATTATACCCAAAGAACTAGAGAGCTCTTTTTTGACATCCGCCAACCAAGGGAAAGATACCGCAGCAAGGTCTTCCCGGCTTTGGCGCCATGCTAAATGCACAAAGTCAGTATCTGTACTGGCACCTAAAAGCACTGCGTCTCGGTCTGCGAACTCGTCATTCAATTCGCCAAAGGCAATAATTTCGGTTGGGCACACGAATGTAAAATCTTTTGGCCAGAAGAAAAGTATCGTCCACTTCCCGGGGTTACTATCATTCGTAATCCGAGGAAAATCTTCCACTGGTACTTTTGTGTCGGACACTGCTTTCAAATTGAAGGCTGGTAAATTATCGCCGATCGTCAACATTATAAAACTCCGTAATGAATCAATTTATTTCCGTTAAGAACACCTTGCCAAAACGATATAAATCGATCCAATGAGTTAAATTTGTTAATAAAATCGTTAAAAACGATTTAATGTATTTAATCCACAGCAAACGAGAGAACACAAACTCACATGCCCTTTCCCGCACATCTAATCGGAAAAATAAATTATAAATTAAACAATTCATTTTATATATTATACGCTATATTATAAATTATATATAGCGTATTTTACGGAGCTTCGCATTGCCCCTATCCAACAACCTCTCCGAAAAACTAGCCTTTGACGGCCCCTTTGCATCGAAACTACAAACGACAAAAACCAGAAAGGTACTTGCCCTTACAACTATCATTTATGGTTTATTCTTGGGGTTAGTCCCCGCCA
>CAXBKT010000034.1:0-24454 GCA_963976155.1 uncultured Kordiimonadaceae bacterium
ACGCTCTTTACCGTAGCTGATTGTTCTCAAGCGGCTCGCAGGCACACCAAGCGCAACCAGATAATTTTTAACGGCTGTTGCACGGCGGTCACCAAGTGCAAGGTTATATTCACGCGTACCACGCTCATCGCAGTGACCTTCCACTGCCACACGAACACGAGAATAATGCATCAACCACTCAGCTTGCTTACCAAGTGTTGCACGTGCCGCATCTGAAAGCTCAGAGCTATCATATTCAAAGAAGATACGGTCAGCTCCAGCAAACATAGCCAGGCCGTTACCGTTAGCGTTACCCCATTTTGCCGCTTCACGAGCAGCAAGCTCTTCAGCTTCAATTGCTGCTTGACGCACCGCATCCGGCTGACCAGTAGACGCTGAATTTTCAGTTGCTGACGCCACAGGAGCTGCTACTGTTGGAGCAGGCTCTGGTTCTTTTGAACATGCAGCCAGAATAAGTGCAGCTGCGGAAATAACGGCGACATTTTTGCCCAGGCGATTGGACATCATTATTGCTCCCTCCAACGGAATGGGTTCCCCCAAAAAATACATATTCGCAGCAAGCAACTTTGAAGAAAATTCAACTCCCCCTGCTACATTCGCGGTAACTATAGAACGCGTTTGCCGGATGATCAAGCGCTCAAAAGCTGCCAAACACTTGTTAATGCGTGAAATTTCCGTGAAATCTAATCAAAAGTACCAAAATCAGGCAGGCAAGAGGGCACTAATGACAGTCGCAACAGCGAATATCGCTATAATTATTGCCGAAACATGATTGATCTTCACAAGGAGTTGATCGTTGAATTTTTCACTAAATGCCTTCGCGCCCCACACGAGGAGCGCCCACCAAAGCGCGGCCCCCACAAAAACTCCGACACTTAGATATAACGCATCACCAAATGCCAAGGCACCATTCTCACCTACCCCTAAGCCAGCCAGCGCATAAAGAGCAAGAAACCCAAGAAACACACCTGGATTAGTTACCGTTAGCAAAAAAGCACCAAACATAGTGCGCTTAACTTTACCAACCTCATGTTCTTTTTTCAGCCTAGGATGACTTCTCCAGATATGCACCGCAAAAGCGAACATCACAAGACTGCTAAAAAATTTCAGAGGCACCATATGGGCTTCAATAAGCACAAACACAGCATTTAGGCCAAAGGCCGCAAGTACAGCATAGACAGTATCGCCGAGTGCCGCCCCTAGACCAATTACAAACCCGTCCACGGCTCGCCCGAACAAAGCCCTCCGGAGACAAATGATATTAATCGGTCCAACCGGAGCCGAAAGCGCAACTCCAAAAACTAGCCCCCAAAGGCCATATATCAACGACTGGGTCACAGATTAAACTACCCTCATCCATCTAAAAACCTGTTCAACCTTAGAAGTAGGTAGGTTCTTAGAAAAACATTACTCTTCAAGTAACCCGACAAAACGCCATGCAAGAGATTCTCCCGCCTGATAAGGCACAATGCGAACGTCACCAATATCAATAAATTCCGGAACAACCGTTTCCTTACGCTCTAAAACCACTTTTTTAGAGTTCAGAGATAACCCGTAAAAGTTTGGCCCATTCTCAGAAGCAAACGCCTCAAGGTTATCTAGAGCACCCTCTTCCTCAAACACCTTTGCATAGCTTTCCATCGCTACCGGGGCGTTAAAAATACCCGCACAGCCACAGGCGGACTGCTTATTCTCAATTGTATGCGGCGCTGAATCTGTCCCTAGGAAAAACTTGGGTGAACCTGACGTCGCTGCTTTACGCAATGCAAGACGATGTGTTTCCCGTTTAATGATTGGCAAACAATAAAAATGAGGTTTAATGCCACCAGCAAGCATTGCATTACGATTATACTCCAAATGGTGCGGTGTAATCGTGGCCGCTACCTTGGAACTATTTTCTTCCACAAACGCTGCTGCCTCAGCAGTTGTGATATGCTCAAACACAACTTTCAACTCAGGAAAATCGGCTACAACCTGCACCATAACCCGGTCGATAAAGACTGCTTCCCGGTCAAAAATATCAACATGATTATCTGTTACTTCACCGTGAACAAGCAAAGGCATGCCAATACGCTGCATGGCTTCCAATACCGGATAGATATTTTTGATATCCGTTACACCATGGCTAGAATTCGTCGTTGCATTTGCCGGATACAATTTACAAGCCGCAAAAACACCTGAAGTGTATCCTTGCTCAACTTCTGCTGCTTTGATCGTATCGGTTAAGTAACACGCCATCAACGGTGTGAAAGTTAAGCCCTCAGGCACAGCCTTCAGAATACGGGCGCGGTATGCTTCCCCAGCAGCAACAGTTGTAGCCGGCGGCGTAAGGTTAGGCATTATGATTGCCCGCGCAAACTGCTGCGCCGTATACCCAACAACTGCCTCAAGCATTGCCCCATCGCGTAAATGTACATGCCAGTCATCGGGCTGTCTTATGATCAACCGACCATTCACTAGGGCTGCATCATTTTGTGCAATATCGGAAGAGGACGTAGTCATCAGGCATACTCGGTTATAGCAACATTAATATAATTGCCTGACGTTGTAGCGAGCATAACACAAGCTTACAACTCGAAACACGTCATCACCGGTGATAATGTAGCTTGAAAGTTAGCGATAAGTCGTTATCTCTGCATGACCCATAGATAAACGCTATCCGACATAGGTTGAATAATTATGACAGCAAAATTGCTCCATCTTGAAAATAGAGCAGTAATTCGCGTTTCAGGACCAGACGCCAAAAGCTTCTTACAAGGTCTTGTTACCAATGATGTGGAAAGCGTTTCTTCTGACCAAGCTGTCTATGCAGCAATGCTCACACCACAAGGTAAATTCTTATTTGACATGATCATCGTTGCTGATGGTGACAGTCTCCTCTTGGACATTGAAAGAACACGTAAACCTGACTTATTCCGCCGGCTCATGATGTATAAACTACGCGCAAATGTTGACCTTGTGGACGAGGCTCTATCCGTTTGGGCCGTATTTGACGGCGAGGCAGAGCAAGGTGTTAGCTATACTGATCCACGACATAAAGCCCTTCATCTGCGGGTTATTGCAGAGGAAACCCCAGTCAAAGATTTTGAAATTCTTCCGTATGAAGTTTATGAAGAGAGACGCATTCGCCACGGCGTACCAGATGGCAGCCGCGACATGGCCGTTGAAAAATATTTCTGGCTAGAAACAAACGCTGAAAAACTAAACGGCGTATCTTTCAGCAAAGGCTGTTATGTGGGGCAAGAACTCACCGCGCGCATGAAACACCGAACAACCCTCAAGAAAAAAATCGTCCCAATTAAGTTTGAAGGCTTTTCACCGGAAACAGGAACCTTAATCGAAACTGCTTCAGGAAAAAAAGCTGGGGAGGTTTTAACTCAATCAGGTCTTTATGCACTTGCCTATCTACGCCTCGAGTATTTAGACGACCAGCTACTTGTTGGTGATGTGGCGCTCAGCCCAAATCTAAAAGAGTAGGACTTCCTTAAAACCTCGGCACTACAATCCAAAATTGATATTGCATTTTTTGGGTTGAATGATCGCTGCCACCACATGAAACAACTAGCTTTAATTTTTTCTTACCTCATCTTGCTTCCTATTTTTGAAGCAGCTTATGGTGCAGAAAAAAGCAAACCCGCCCTAGCGTGGCTCTCTTATGACTGGCAACCAGCATGGATAACTGAGGGGCCTTTAAAAGGCCAAGGATATGCCCAATCAATTGAGCGTATTTTGAAGGAAAGTTTACCCGATTTTCAGCACAAAACTCAAAAAATAATCAATGTCCGCACGTACACTATCTTGAAAAACTCCGACGCTTGTTTTGCATCTTCTTCGTATCAGGGAACAGACCTAACAGTGCAACAAAAAGATGGCCTTATCTGGAGTGCACCAACTTTCTTGTTCTTCTATCACGGTATTATCCTACACAGCGATGCACGCGCCTTGTTTACCCCGCATATTAAGGGTGGGTACATTAGCTTAACGTCAGCAATCTCTGATCCAAAAATAATAGGTTTGTACCAGCCAGGCAGGCAATACAGCCGCTGGATAATGCCTATTCTTGACGCCGCAGTAAACCACCCAAATATCTTCCGATGGTCAAGCAATGTCAGGCTAACACAGAGCAAATTTAAGATGCTGGAAGCAAAACGCATCGACTATTTTATAGACTATGGTTTTCTGTTGGAGTTTCACAAGCAAACAACAAATTCTACTAATCAACTTCTCTATCTTCCTTTAGAAGAACACCGAGACACGATTGGACTCGGCGCAATTGCGTGCAATGACACCGCCGTTGGGCAAAAAGCTATTTCTCAGATTAACGCCCTACTTCTCAGTCTGCGCCAAACAGAAGAATATAAAGTAGCATCCAGCCGGTGGTTAATGCCCGAAGGCTTAGAACAAGAATATTGGCAACTCTGGGAAGAGGAGGTCTTGTCTCGCACCAAATAGAAGGCCCGAGAAATAGCCTTGCATTCAGGAAGTGATTATGGTGCCCTTCGGTTGGGAGACTAAACATGAAATCATCAAAAAAGAAGCACTTAGAAGAAAAGAAACATGACCATGACCGTAAGAACATGCTGTTATTGGGAGTCACATTTCTTGTGGTAGTCTTATTTATCTATTTAGCTTAACTGCACATCTATAATTGAGTGATTAGTTCTGGGCTAACCCCTGCGTCTTGGTTTTCTATTTGGGGGCAATCACCACTCCTATCTTGTCCACCTCTTCACCGTCTGAAGTGAAACCAAAAACACCACGGTAAATTTCTGTATTTTCTTTACCTTCCATGGGCAACGTGGTCTCAGACAAAAGTGGGGCACAACCAGCTTGAATTCGGTCAAACTCCGCATGCCGTTTATCAAGAGCTTCTTTTGGAATATCTTCACCAAAAAAACCGCCTTCATGCGGCCTGCCAAACAGCATTTCACACCCCGTGCCACAAATCCTGTAATAATAACGCCCGTCAGCTTGGGGTTCTAAAAGTAGCAACCAAGGGATAGCCGTTGCCGCTGCTTCCGGCTTTACAGCTTTCCATGGTACAGGTTTATGTTCAGCTTCCAGCGTTTTCCACAGGGAATTAAACACCGCGACAGGATGCTCATCTGGAATTTTCTGTATATCAATATGGTCGAAATAGCGCATGGAATACCCTTGAAAAAGTCAACTAGTTTAGACTTATACAAAAAGCATTCGAAAGAAAAGAAAAAGGAGGACAAAGCCCTCCTCCAGTCCCTTCTTCGACTAAAGCTTCTGTATTTAGGGCTTAGTCACTAAATAAAGTCACACGCAGGAGACAGCCCTACTGGTAGTTACTTTCTAAAAGCTTCTGCAATTTTCATAAGCTTATCCAAAGGCATATTGGGCTCTTTAGTGAACATAATTTTCTCAGGGTCTAATGTTTTCAACACATCCTGAACACTATCAGGAGCCAACAACTGTGCCGTACTGAGGGCATGCCCACGTGCCTCATAAAAGTTCGCCATGCGCGTATGGTACCGTGCGAAACCCAAAAACAATGCAAGAAGATACAAAGCCAAACTAATGGAGCCAATCCGCACAATAATAGCGTTTACAATATCAGCCTGAGAGGCCTCTTCTTTTGGTTTCAGGCGTTCCTTAATTGGCGCAATAACTTCTTCGTTTAAAAGCTCGAGGTCTTTGGTTTTTTGATCTCGTTCATTTCTGATCTTATTTTCAAGTGTAGACCGCGTTTTGTCCAACTCTGAGAACATGGTGCCAACTTTGTTTTTATATGATCTTCGATCATCAAGTCTTGCCATAAAGTCCCGGTGGTCTCTGTTTAATACTTTCGTTGCAAAATTATAGGCACCGTATCCACCCCGGTATTGCTCCTCCGAAGTCTCTGCATCACGAACATAATCCTGTGCAATGCTTTCAACCTCAGCAGGCTCAAGCTGTGGTACACATGTCTCCATTATTATATCTGCTAAATTCCTAGGAGAGCTTACCTCATTAATCGCCGAGATGGACCACATTGAAAGCGCTCCGAGCTTTATTGATGAAGTCCTCAGTGTCCAGTTTTTTGGGTCCGAGCTACCTTCCGCATCTATGAGTAATCTGTAAGACCCATTGAGTCGATATGGCTTGCAACCTTCATCTATCATGTAAAACCGGTCTATGCTGGATAATTCATCTTGTTGGACCACAAGCAAATCCAACTCCTGACGCAGCGCATCTCTTTTTACTTCCCACTCTTGCAAACCAGACAACAGCCCTGCCTCGCCATTATCTGCCTCAGCCGCAAAATAAGCGACCCCGCCGATAGCCAATAATAATGCGAGTACGATATAGGCAATTGCTAACTTCTGGTGACGTTTCGCACTGCCTTGCAATCTTTTATGAATTTCAACCCCACGCTGCGTTCTTAAACTTTCCGCCTCGCTTTGCCCTTCAGCGTTAGAACTTGCAACAACTCCCGCCTCGTTGCTTTTAGTCACATCATACCCCTCGCGTTCAATGTAAACATAGAAAAGCGTTTGCCATGACAACTACACCCAACAAAACTGCAAATAGGCCCTCACTCTTAACGAGACCCTACAACACTCAAGAAACGTTCGCGTGTGACACACGCCACAAGTTGCCCGGTAAATGAAACGAAAAAAGCCCCGGCAATTCACCAGGGCTTCCTCTCATTCATTTGGTTAGCTAAATCTAGCTTTTCAAAGCTGCCTGCGCTGCGGCAAGTCTCGCTATCGGCACCCGGAACGGGGAGCAAGACACATAATCAAGCCCAACGTTATGGCAGAACTCAACAGAGGCCGGATCGCCGCCATGCTCACCGCAAATACCAAGCTTCAGGTCGGCCTTTGTTGACCGACCGCGTTCCGCACCCAGTTTCACAAGCTCGCCAACGCCTTCTTGGTCAATGGACACAAACGGGTCCTGTGCAAAAATGTCTTTCTTCACATACTCGTCAAGGAAACGCGCAGCATCATCGCGGCTAATGCCAATTGCCGTTTGCGTAAGGTCATTTGTACCGAAAGAGAAAAAGTCAGCTGAATTTGCAATCTGAGCAGCCTGAAGCGCAGCACGTGGCAGCTCAATCATCGTACCAACCAAATAATTAACACGCTTGCCTTTTTCCGAGAACACTTCTTCAGCAACCGCTTCAACCCGCACACGAAGCATCGCGAGTTCTTTTTCCGTTGCCACAAGCGGGATCATAATCTCGGGCACAACTGTGTCGCCAGTTTCAGCTTCTACAGCAAGTGCGGCTTCAAAAATCGCTCGCGCCTGCATCTCATAAATTTCCGGGTATGTGATACCAAGGCGGCAACCACGGTGGCCAAGCATCGGGTTAAATTCATGCAAGTCGCTTGCGCGGCGCTTCAAGACAGCAACATCAACATTAATGGCATTTGCTACATCTTCAAACTCAGCTTCACCGTGCGGCATAAACTCATGCAGTGGTGGGTCAAGCAAGCGGATTGTTACTGGCAGGCCGTGCATGATTTTGAAAATCGCTTCAAAGTCACTACGCTGCATCGGCAGCAATTTCGTCAGTGCCTCTTTACGGCCAGCAAGGTCTTCCGCCAAAATCATCTGACGTACAGCAATGATGCGCTCGCCTTCAAAGAACATATGCTCAGTGCGGCAAAGGCCAATGCCTTCCGCACCAAACTCACGCGCTGTTGCAGTATCATGTGGTGTGTCCGCATTTGTACGTACATTCATGGTGCGGTATTCATCTGCCCAAGCCATTAGCTTCGAGAAATCGCCAGAAAGCTCCGGCTGAAGTGTTTTCACTTCACCAACCATCACGTCGCCGTTCGAGCCGTCAATCGTCAGGATATCACCTGCTTTGATTTCACGGCCCATGCAAGTCATAACGCCTGCTTTGGCATCGATCCGTAGCTGACCAGCGCCTGATACACATGGCCGCCCCATACCCCGGGCCACAACAGCCGCATGGCTTGTCATACCGCCGCGTGCCGTCACAATACCTTTTGCTGCATGCATGCCGTGGATATCTTCAGGCGACGTTTCAACACGGCAAAGAATGACAGCTTTACCTTCTTTATTAAGACGTTCCGCTTCATCTGAATCAAAAACAACCTCACCGCTCGCGGCACCCGGTGACGCTGGCAGGCCACGCGTGTAAATATCGCGCTTGGCATCCGGGTCGAGTGTCGGGTGAAGAAGCTGATCAAGAGACGCCGGCTCAACACGCATCACAGCGGTTTTTTCGTCGATGAGGCCATCCGCCGCCATTTCAACAGCGATTTTAAGCGCTGCTTTCGCGGTGCGTTTACCTGCACGGGTTTGCAGCATCCACAGTTTGCCGTGCTGTACGGTAAACTCAATGTCCTGCATATCGCGGTAATGTTTCTCAAGCTTATCGAACACATCAGCAAGCTGGCTGTACACTTCCGGCATGCTCTCTTCCATAGAAGGGGCCGTGCCACCAGCAAGTTCCCGCGCGCGTTTCGTCAGGTTCTGCGGCGTACGGATACCCGCAACAACATCTTCGCCCTGCGCGTTTATCAGGTATTCGCCGTAATATTCGTTTTCGCCAGTGGATGGATCACGCGTAAAGGCAACGCCTGTCGCGGACGTGTCGCCCATGTTACCAAAGACCATCGCCTGCACGTTGACAGCAGTGCCCCAGTCACCGGAGATATTATTGAGCTTGCGGTACACCTTCGCCCGGTCGATCATCCAGCTACCGAACACAGCGTCAATCGCTCCCCAAAGCTGCTCACGCACATCTTGCGGGAACGGGCGTCCAAGCTCTTCTTCAGTTTTTGCTTTGAAAGCAATCGCGAGCGATTTCCAATCATCCGCGTCAAGGTCCGTATCAAGGTCAACACCCTTGTCTTCCTTGTGTATCTCGATGAGTTCCTCAAAGTGATAATGGTCAACACCCAGCACCACATCTGAATACATCTGAATAAAGCGGCGGTAGCTATCCCACGCGAAACGCGGGTTTTCACTGTTTGCAGCAAGGCCCAAAACCGTTTCATCATTGAGGCCAAGGTTCAAAACCGTGTCCATCATGCCCGGCATGGAAACCCGCGCACCTGAGCGAACGGAAACCAAGAGAGGATTAGAAGCATCACCAAATTTGGCACCAACGCTTGCTTCAATTGCAGAAATGGCCGCATCCACTTCCGCGCTGAGCGTTTCTGGATAATTGCGGCCATTCTTATAATAATATGTGCAAACTTCGGTGGTGATGGTTAATCCCGGTGGCACTGGTAATCCGAGCGCGGCCATTTCGGCCAAGTTCGCCCCTTTACCACCAAGGAGATTTTTCATATCAGCACGGCCTTCCGCCGCACCGTCACCAAAACTATAAACCCATTTGGTCATGTCTCTAACAGTCCTTCATCGCGTGGTTTCTGTCCCTGTGGGCCACGCATGTGGATCATATTAAAAGGGGCGGCGTTTTTTCTACTCACCCCTGGCTTAAGTTTCAGCCCTCAATCAGGCCGAAGTCGGCAACGGTGTTAACCGCTGCACGAATTTCTGAAAGAAGTGCCAGTCTGTTCTTACGAACACTAGCATCATCTGCGTTTACAATTACTTTATCAAAAAAGGCATCAATCGGCGCACGCAGTGTTGATAACGCAGCCATTGCCTTTTCAAAGTCTTCCGTTTCAAGCGCTGCTGTTGCATCAGCCTTTGCAGTACCGAGCGCATCCGCAAGCGTTTTTTCTTCTGCTACTTGAAGAAGCGAAGCATCCACAGTACCGCCGTGCGGGCCGTCTTTCTTCTCTTCGATTTTGAGGATGTTCGCTGAACGCTTGTAACCCGCGAGCAAGTTCACGCCGTCATCAGTTTCAAGGAAACTGGAAAGCGCCGCCACACGGTTAAGTACACGAACAAGGTCATCATCACCTTTTGCAAAAACAGCATCCACAAGGTCATGACGAACACCTTTATCACGTTGCTGCACTTTCAAGCGATCACCGAAGAATGCGAGAAGATCAGCGTCAGTACTCGTAATATTAGGTAGAAGTTCCACCAAATCTGAATACTGCTGACTGTCGCCTTCATTTCGCTTATCGTTAGTCCATATTAGATCGAGACGGTAGCGATCTTTTTGCTTAGGGTCATTTTTAAAACCAACAATCTGTCTCAACTTTTCAGCCGAAGTTATGTCCACGTATTCGTTGGGAGGAGCAGATTCATATTTTTCGCAAAACTCGTTGTAAGTCATGCCTTCATCAAATTGGAAGTTTAGGCAAAAGAAAGAACTTTTTCCGGTCCCCACATTCAACAAGTATGTCCATATACATTGCCATACAAGCGGTTGCAGCGAGAGTCGCAGATTATTCTCTGTAATCAAACGAATAACGCCCAACGCTGACCGCCGAAGAGCGAAGGGATCTTTTGAGCCTGTTGGTTTTTGGTCAATTCCGAAGAAACCTACGAGTGTATCGAGCTTTTCAGCGAGAGCCACAGCAACAGAAACTGGTGCTGACGGACAGTCGTCAGATGGTCCAGCAGGTGCATAATGGTCACGCGCCGCATCAGCAACAGCGTCGCTTTCGCCCTGCGCCTTTGCGTAGTAGCGGCCCATAATGCCTTGCAGGCTCGCAAACTCATTCACCATGTTGGAAACAAGGTCTGCTTTCGCCAGTTCCGCAGCGCGCTCAGCTTCATCAGCATCGCAGCCCGGAATAAACTGTGCGAGATACCGCGAGAGTTTCTTCATGCGCTCAACACGGTCAGACACCATGCCAAGCTCTTTGTGGAACACAATCTCACTAAGCGCCGGTAGGTTATCGTCGAGCTTGCCTTTCAGGTCTTGCTCCCAGAAGAATTTGGCGTCCGCAAGGCGCGCGGTCAGAACGCGCTCATTCCCCGCAGCAACAATGGCACCACCATCAGACGCCTCGATATTTGAAACAGTGATAAAGAAAGGCGCGAGCTTGCCCGTCTTCGGGTCACGCGTCACAAAATACTTCTGATCCTTCTTCATGGTCAGGATCAGCACTTCTTCTGGCACTTCCATAAAGGCAGCATCAAAACCACCGATAAGCGGCACTGGCCATTCAACAAGGCCTGCAACTTCCGCAAGAAGGCCACGGTCCTCGATCCATTCAACACCTTTGCTGGCAGAAAGCTTTTTGCATTCTGCTTCAATCAGCGCCGCGCGGTCAGCAGGGTCAAGCATCACCTTATGGTCAGCAAGCTTGGCTTTATAGTCTACAAAATCAGCAACCGAGAATTCATCGGCACCCATAAAACGGTGGCCGCGTGTTGTATTGCCTGCCTTGAAACCATCAACATAAAGCGCAACAGCTTCACCGCCAAACACAGCAAGAATACTGTGAAGCGGACGAACCCACTTGAGCGACGATGCACCCCAGCGCTGGCTTTTCGGCCACGGGAAGTTACGGATGGTTGCTTCGATCGCTTCCGCGATGACATCAGTTGCAGCACGGCCCGGCTTTTCAATTCTCGCGTAGAAGAAAATACCTTTCTTCTCTTCGCGTTCTTCAAGCTGGTCGCGCGTAACGCCTGCACCGCGCATAAAGCCTTCAAGAGCTTTTTCTGGCGCACTTGTGCTTGGACCGCGACGTTCTTCGCTGATGTCTGGTGTTGCAGTTGGCACGCCAGATACAACAAGGGCCAAACGACGCGGTGTTGCATAAGCGTCGGCCGCGTCAAACGTTAAGCCTGCATCTTTAAGCGCCTTAGTGATCATTGATTTCAGGTCACCAGACGCTTTTTTCTGCATTCGTGCCGGAATTTCTTCTGAGAATAATTCGATAAGAAGCTCAGCCATGTTTATGCCTCCCATCCAAAATCGTTTTTCCAACGATCAGCATTCTTTTCAATCCACTTATCACAGCAGCCTTTTGCAAGGTCGCGTACACGGCCAATATAAGCCTGTCGTTCCGTTACCGAAATAACACCACGCGCATCAAGCAAATTGAATGTGTGGCTGGATTTAATGCATTGCTCGTAGGCCGGAAGCGGCAAACCAGCTTCCAAAAGCTTTGCGCATTCATCTTGGGCTTTTTTGAAATCATCAAACAATTTGTCAGTGTTTGCATGCTCAAAATTATACGCTGACTGCTGGCGCTCATTCTCTTGGAAGATATCGCCGTAGCTTATGCCCGCACCGTTATAGTCAAGGTCATAAACATTATCGACGCCCTGCACAAACATGGCAAGACGCTCTAAGCCGTAGGTAAGTTCGCCGGACACTGGCTTACAGTCATAACCGCCCATTTGCTGGAAATAGGTGTACTGGCTTACTTCCATACCGTCACACCATACTTCCCAACCAAGGCCCCATGCGCCAAGTGTTGGGCTTTCCCAGTCATCTTCCACAAAACGGAAATCATGTAGGTTTTTATCAAGGCCGATTGCCTCAAGGCTGCCAAGATATAGCTCCTGCATGTTCGCGGGGCTTGGCTTCAAAATTACCTGAAACTGATAATAATGCTGAAGGCGCATCGGGTTTTCACCGTAGCGGCCATCCGTTGGGCGGCGGCAAGGCTGCACAAAAGCTGCATTCCAAGTTTCAGGGCCAAGCGCCTTAAGGGTCGTCGCGGTATGGAAAGTACCTGCGCCCATCTCCATATCGTAAGGCTGCAAAATTGCACACCCATGTTTCGCCCAATATTCCTGAAGGGTCAGGATAATATTCTGGAACGGCATGCCGCCCGTTTTCTTGGAATTTTGTGCCATACTGACGCTTTATAACCGAATCTAATAAGTGAAATATTGCGCTGCAACCTAACGGCCAGCCAAAGCGCGGTCAAGCGAAGCTGTAGCTTGCTGCGCGCTTTATTTTCAGGTGTGTTTTTTAGAGACGGCTTTTGGCCTAGGCAGTAACCACAATTGGGGCGCCTTTTGTCACTACAAAAGTATGCTCAAATTGCGCGCCGTGGCCGCCTTCTGAAAGGCGCAGTGTCCAACCATCAGCGTCTTCCACGTAATGGCGAGACTTTGTGGTGAGGAAAGGCTCAATGGTTAGAACCTGGCCTTCATGCAACTTCGTACGGTCAGTTGGATAATAGAGGTTCGGCACGGTTGGTTCCTCATGGATCCATGCTCCAACACCATGGCCATTTAGACCCTCAATAATCTGGAAGCCGTGTTTGTGTGCCTCACGCTGTACAGTTTTACCAACAATATTAAGGGGCTGTCCCGCGCGCGCTGCAAACATAGCTTTGCGCTGCGCATCCTTGGTGGCGTCCAATAATTTCTGTAATTCCGGCGCAACCTTGCCCACCGCAAAACTCGCACCAGTATCGGCGAAAATCCCGTCTTTTTCAGCGGACACATCAATATTCACGAGCTGCCCGTCTTCAAGCGGCACATCACCCGGAATACCGTGTGCGACTGCGTCACCCACCGAAATACATGTATACCCCGGAAAGTCATATGCGAGCATCGGTGCGGAGGTTGCCCCAGCCTCCCTGAGCATTTTACCACCCAGTTCATCCAGTTCCTTTGGTGTAACACCTGGCCTGACAGCAGCACCCATTGTGCGCAAAACATCACGGCATATGGCGCCAATCTCTTTAAGTTTTTTAAGCTGCTCGGGGCCATCAATTGTCATAAAGGGGTCTCATTCGCTAGTATAAAGGCATTAAGGCCAAACATCATTAGTATAAGATGCACTGTTATTTTACAATTCGCCTTTCTCGCGAATACGCTCGTGGTGTTGGATTACCTCGCGGATAATGAAGTTCAAGAATTTCTCGCTGAACTCAGGGTCAAGGTTCGCTGATTTCGCAAGGGTGCGGAGGCGCTCTACTTGTTCCTTCTCTCGTCCTGCATCCGCTGGCGGGAGATCATGTTCTTTTTTATAAAAGCCTACTGCCTTCGTAATTTTGAACCGTTCTGCAAGCATAAATACGAGCGACGCATCGATATTATCGATACTTTCCCGGTACTCTTGCAATTGCTGCTTATGCGCTTCATCACTAGGCACGCTATATCTCCAAAATTGATTTCATCTAAAAATAATCTGATCAGAGGCCAAACTTGTTCCAGAAAAGGCGCTCTTCAACAGCAGAAATTATTCCGTGAGGAATATCAGCCATGTCACCCATTTTATTTTTGCTGCTGCTCGCAAGTCCTAGAAGGCCGCTAAGACGAGGTTTCTTTTCAGTCACAAGCCGTAGTTTTACCTTGTCGCCAAACCGCTCGCGGAGAATTGTCCGAGTGTCGCCAATCGCGTCAATGAGGCCCATTTTTATGGCTTCATGCCCAGTGAATACTTCACCAGAGAATATTTTGCCGCGCAGCCCCTTAAGGCGCTTACCACGCCGATCACGCACCAAAGACTTAAAGTGCTCATGTATTTCACGCTGAATTTCTTTAAGGCGGTCAACATCTTCTTCTTTTTCGTCCTCAAACGCATCCAGCATGGATTTGCTTTCACCAGCTGTATAAAGGCGGCGTTCCACACCGAGTTTTTCAATGGCCTTTTTAAAACCGAAACCACTGGAAACAACGCCGATACTGCCAACAATGGACGACTCGTTCCCAAAAATTTCATCTCCAGCAAGCGCGAGCATATAACCACCTGACGCAGCGACATCTTCTGCGAAGGCCAAGACAGGAACATCTTTTTCTGCTGCTAGATCACGAATACGCTTTAAAATAAGCGCTGACTGCACCGGTGAACCACCCGGTGAATTAATTTGCAGGGCAACCGCTGACAAACCGCGCATTCTAAACGCCTGCTCGAGCTGGTCCGCCACTGACGCCAAACTTAAATTCTGTTTGAAACGGCCACCAGCCGCGATCACCCCGTACAAGCGCACAACCGCAACTTTTGGTGCAGGCTCCCCGAAGAGTTTCCGACGAAGAGCCGAAAGGAAAGATACTTTATTATCGGACATATAATGCTCACTCACTAAGTTTGCCCCGTAACTAGCGGCTTTGACGGCTACACGCAAAGGCTTTCAGGTCCAATGCGTCACCATCCCATAAAATTTTCTTGGCTTCTGCTGTATATCGCTCGATTTCACCGTGCAGTGCAAGACCCGGCAATATGGAAGCCGCACCGCGCATACCCTTACGGCCCTGAATGATTACACGCTTGGCCGGCACGCCGGCACGTGGCCACAACGGCATAATTTTTAGCTCCCCTACACGGCGGTGCAGGTGCGCTATTACTTCGTCCACTCGGTCTGCCCTGTAAATGATGGTCACAGTTCCCTTTACTTTTGCCTTATAAACACAAAACCGGACCCAATCCTTAAGGGTAGTCCCTTGATCCATATGCGCAAGACCCTTGGTCTCCACTGGCGGCCTTATACCCTTACCGTCGGCTAAATAGGGAGGATTCACCATCACATGGTCAAAAGCGGCTTCGCCTTCTGTTAAGTCGGTAATACTACCTTGTGCCGCTGACACACTTTTCGACATATTATTAAAAGAGATATTCCGGTTGGCATAAGCAAGCATGTCATCTTGACGCTCAACCCCTAGAACAGAGACCCCATCAACCCGCTTTGCTAGGCACAAAGCCGCACCACCGCTTCCAAGCCCGCCTTCAATTACCTTGTCGCCCGACTTTGCGGGTACTGCCGCTGCAAGCATGACAGTATCCATCGAAACACGGTACCCATTTTTTGGCTGAATTAACCTTACACTCCCCCCTAAGAAATCATCCACTGTTTCCTCGGGATTTTCGGTTTCTCTATTTGCACCTTCGGGCGTGATACGCATCTCCTGAATCAAGGCTCTCAAACATTTTATTTCCCTTTTATAGTACGTAGAATTATCACGTGGTCAATTGCCGCATCAAGGTGCAATCCCTTGCTTTCATTATAATGGGCCTATATGGTCTCGCGAAAATGAGAAAACGGCCCAATGCGAGGATTTTATGCCTAACTCATCATCAAATAACGTTGTCTCAATAAAAGACCGTAAACCAGATGTATCTCCCATCGACGTGATGCAAGCGCTTGTTGCCGATCATATGGCAGAAGTGAATGATACTATTCTCAAGCGTATGGACAGCCCTGTCGTCCTAATTCCCGAGCTTGCTGGGCATCTAATATCCTCAGGCGGCAAACGGTTACGGCCGATGCTGACCCTCGCGTCCGCACAGCTTATTGGATACACAGGCAAGCGCCATATTGGCCTTGCGACCGCTGTCGAGTTTATTCACACGGCTACTTTGCTGCATGATGATGTTGTGGATGAAAGCAAACTTCGGCGGGGTAAAAAACCCGCAAACCTTATTTGGGGTAATCAGGCGACTGTTTTGGTTGGCGACTTTCTGTTTAGTCGCGCTTTTGAATTGATGGTTGAAAGCGACTCGCTTCAAGTCCTGAAAATTCTCTCGAACACATCTGCTGTCATTACTGAAGGTGAAGTTCTACAGCTTACTACAGCCAACGACCTATCAACTACCGAAGAAAAATACCTTGAAGTTATCACAGCGAAAACAGCCGTTTTGTTTGCAGCTGCCTGCGAAGTAGCAGGAGTGGTATCTGAGCAAGGCCCTGAAGTCGAGCAAGCACTTGACGCTTACGGTAAGTATCTCGGTATAGCTTTCCAGCTTGTAGATGATGCGCTTGATTATAACGCCAAGCGCGCGACCCTTGGTAAAGAAATCGGCGATGATTTCCGCGAGGGGAAAATTACACTACCGGTTATTCTTGCTTACCGCCGCGGCATTGACGAAGAACGCCAGTTTTGGAAACGCACGATGGCCCAGCTAAAGCAAGAAGACGGTGACCTGGAGCATGCGATCCAACTACTCGGTGACCATGGCACTGTTTCTGCGACTATTGAACGCGCCCGCCACTACGGCGATATGGCAAAAGACGCGCTAGCAATCTTCAAAGACAATCCTGCGAAACAAGCCATGCTCGGCATTGTCGATTTTTGCATCACTCGCGCATACTAAAGCTTATTTGCAAATAGTTGGCAGCTTGTTAGGCTGCCGATACCTTAGGCGCGAAACAGATCGGCAATCACGTGGCAGATAAACCGCAGCTATTCTTGCACATTGGGCACCCCAAGACGGCATCGTCTACGCTGCAAAGCTTTCTATTCAAGAACTGGCGCATGCTTGAAACAGCTGGTTATGTTATGCCGACGGCTGATTTAGCATTAGCTAATGAGACTACACCGCCAGGCAATTCATTGTGGACACTACAGAAGGTTCGCGAAAACGGAGATATCTCACCTTTACTTAAATGGATAAATGCAAGCCGAAGCAAAGCGCCAGACAAGAAGCTCCTTTTGTCATCCGAATGCTTGATGCAGCCTGAATGGCCTACTCTGTTTCAAGAAATTGCTGCGCACACAGATATCCAGCTAATTTATTATGTGCGACGACAAGACGAGCTCCTACTTTCAGCATGGCGTCAATGGGGCCTCAAACGAGGTCTTTCACTTGATAACTTTTTGGCACGCAGATTAAAAAGCCAGCAGCCAAACTTTCTCGAAATTGTGAATGCATGGATAGAAAAAACAGCAATCAAAAATCCCCACGTAAGATTCATACAAGCCCCCTTCCTCACAGGGAAAGGTGTCATTGAAGACTTTAGTACACTTCTAGGACTAGAAACCGAGAACCTTGTTCAGGTAGACAACCAAAATATAAGTGTGGACGCTCGATTAGCATTGTTTTTGAACAAACATGCCGATCTATTCAGTTCCGTTCACGACGAAGAGATCTTCACCCTACTTCGCGCTCAGGGCACCACAGAACCTGAAGTCCGCCTGCAATTCAACACGAGCCAATTTGATCGTATTCAGGAGGTATTTGAGCCGCTCAACCAAGCGCTACTAAAGGCTCACCAGCCGGAGCATGAAGGTACACCAGTGATTGATGGGCAGAGCGCGCGTTTAGGTGATATAGGTGAAACATCAAATCATGCCCAGCAACTTGCTTTCATAACAGAACGGCTAAATGCTGCAACAAACCCAAGACACCCTAAACTCCTACAACTACAGCAAATCCTTGAACAAGATTATGGGGTTGATAATGCTTAAAGTGTTTGCTCTCATCGCAGTTAGCTTATTTGGGTTTACTGGTCATGCCGCGGCAAATGACAGGCCTGAGCCACTGTTAATTTTCGCGGCTTCTAGCCTTACTGATGTGTTGCAGAAGCAAGGCGTAAACTGGTCAAAGAAAACCAACCATCCCCTACCAAGGTTTTCCTTTGCTGCCAGCGCGGTTATGGCGCGGCAAATTAAAGCCGGGGCGCCTGCAGATATCTTTATTTCCGCCAACCCTGAGTGGGTAGCTGTTCTTGAAGACGCTCATTTGACAGAAGGCCTATCTCACTCTGTTGCACACAACCAGTTGGTGTTTGCTGCTCCAAAAACCACCAACCTTCAGCCGTTTAACATGCTTTCAAAGCAAAAGTTTCTTGAGATATTTACTAATCAACGCATTGCAATTGCTGACCCAGCCACTGCCCCAGCTGGTACCTATGCCAAACACTATCTTGAACAATTGGGTGTATGGGAAACAATTTCCCCCCACCTCGCCTTTGGTAGCAATGTTCGGCAGACATTACTTCTTATTGAGCGCGGCGGGCTTTATGGTTTTGTCTACGGTAGTGACGCCAACCAAAGTGTGCATGTGAAAGTTTTATTCACAGTTCCTGAAAACCTATCCGGCACCATTCTCTATAAAGCCGTAAAAATCAACAACGGCACCCCAGAAGCCGCTGATTTTATTAGCTATCTAACCTCCAGTTCCGCCCATACTGTGTGGCAACAAGCAGGCTTCGGCTTAGCTGTCCCAAATTGAGACGGCACCCTCCGTCCCATTTTGAAACATTCCTGTTTCAATTAGGTACAGCTCTTCACACAAAAATACATAAGTCATTATAAATAAATGATTTTATTTTCTGGCACAGCCATTGCGATGTAAGAAACAAACCGGCGCTCCGGCTGCCACCGTTCGCTAGGTTTTACAAAATCATAGGTTGGTTCGATTGCCTGATTGAAACAGCCCTCGGTATAGAAGCCGGTCATGCTATAAATTTGCCCCACCTCAATTCGCCGTAGCATGGCCGGTTTTCTACTATTTGACTTTCCCCCACAACTGCCCCACATAATCGCCATAGATTATTGCCAATACAAGAGGCCTTACCTGTGGAATTTGTTCAGGATTTTTCAGCTAACTACGGTGTCGCAGAACGCATCAGCCCGCTTATTACCCGCGTGCTATGCGAAAACCCCAGCCCCTACACATACACAGGTACAACCACCTACCTCATCGGCACCGAAAATGGCCTAGCCGTTATCGACCCTGGCCCTATGGATACCAAGCACGGCTCAGCAATTTTAAAGGCCGCAGCTGGCAGAGCAATCAGCCACATTATCGTTACCCACACGCATATTGACCACTCCCCGCTTTCAAGTTGGCTGTCAGGAGAAACAGGGGCTCCTGTCTATGCACACGGTGTACATGGCTCTGGTCGCAAAGCGGGTTTGGAGGGCGAAGATGTAGAAATGGGCGCTGACCGTAGCTTCAGCCCAGACCATCTACTCAGAGACGGCGACATCCTTACCGGAAATGGTTGGACCATTGAAGCCATTCACACTCCCGGCCACACTTCAAACCATATGTGTTTTCTCTTAAAAGAAGAGAGTACCATGTTTGTAGGTGATCATGTCATGGGCTGGGCAACCACTGTCATATCTCCGCCTGACGGCGACATGCGCGCCTATCTCGCAAGCCTCAAGAAGATACAAACCTTTGAACCCGAAAAACTTGTTCCGACCCATGGCCCTTGGATCGAAAAACCCAAAGCCTTTATTCGCGGTATCATTACCCACAGACGTATGCGGGAAGGTCAAATATTGAAACTCCTTGAAAGCGCACCACTTACTATCGATCAGCTTGTTGAGAAGATGTATGCTGACCTTGATGCACGACTGATCCCAGCCGCTGCCCGGTCTGTCCTTGGACATTTGGTGGCACTAGTGGATGAAGGTCGTGCCTTATGTGATGGCCCTGTACGCCTTTCAAGCAAGTTTAGCCTTGGTACAGGCTGAAAAATCCTTGATTGCCAACAAGGGCTTTGCCTTGTATCAATGCGGCCATAATTTGCCCGCCCCACTTTAACTGGGCCACTTTGGGTTTTAAGTATAAGCGTGTGTATTGCGCCGAATAGGAGCTGAGTATGAACATAGCATCCCCCATGTCCGTTGACCCCACCCTTGATGTGGTGGCGGAAATCAATCGTCTGCGGAAAGAAAAAAATGCCGTTGTTCTTGCGCACTATTATCAGGCAGGTGAAATCCAAGATATTGCTGACTTTGTTGGTGATAGCCTTGATCTCTCAAGAAAAGCTGCGGAAACAGACGCTGATGTAATTGTCTTTTGCGGCGTGCGCTTTATGGCAGAGGTTGCCAAAATTCTCAGCCCTGAAAAAACGGTCGTTCTGCCTGACCTAGCAGCAGGCTGTAGCCTAGAGGACAGTTGTCCCCCGGATGAGTTTGAAGCATTTGTAAAGGCCCACCCGGATCATATGGTTCTGAGTTACATCAACTGTTCCGCGGCCGTTAAAGCAAACACAGACATCATTGTAACAAGCTCAAACGCGGAACATATCGTCAGCCAAATTCCTGAAGACCAGAAAATTATCTTCGCACCGGACAAGCACCTTGGCGGGTTCCTAAACAAGAAACTCGGCCGCGACATGCTGCTATGGCAAGGCACTTGTATGGTGCATGAACTTTTCAGTGAAAAAGAACTTATTAAACTAAAAGCCAAACACCCGGACGCACCTGTTGCTGCACACCCTGAATGCCCGGATACTATACTACGCCACGCAGACCATGTGGGCTCAACGCGGTCTATCCTTGATTTTGTGGGGGATAGCGACGCAGACACACTCATCATTGCGACGGAGCCCGGCATTATCCATCAGATGGAAAAGGCCGCACCTCATAAAAACTTTATTGGCGCACCCGGCGCTGATGGTAATTGTAGCTGCAACACCTGCCCTTATATGGCGCTCAATACGATGGAAAAGCTGTACCTGTGCCTGCGCGATCTTGGACCAGAAATTGAGCTTGATGAAGAAACACGCATTGCAGCTGAAAAACCACTTAGAAAAATGCTTGAAATGAGCCCTTCGAAAGGCCCAAGCAAAGACGTTTCTGCAATCAGCGCATAGGATTATCATTCGTGGCAAGTTTCCCGCTTTCATCCGATGAGATCAGCACCTTTATTGATTCAGCTTTCGCTGAAGATATTAGTACTGGTGATGTAACGGCAGAGCATACCATTCCTGCGGAAGCGACGCTCAGCGCCACGATGAACGCACGGGAAGATATTGTTCTTGCTGGCCTACCACTTATTGAGCCCATTTTTAAGCGCCTAGACCCTGATTGCCAGATTGAGTTTGCCGTGCGGGATGGTGACAAACTTTCTGCAGGTAGTGACATCCTGTCAGTAAAGGGTAAAGCACGCGCGCTTCTGTCTGCTGAGCGCACCGCACTTAACATATTGCAACACCTATCGGGCATCGCCACACTGACGTGTCAGTATGTAGACGCGATTGAAGGCACCGAAGCCAAATTACTTGATACGCGCAAAACTATTCCAGGCCTCAGAAAGCTTGGCAAATACGCGACAGCCATGGGCGGTGCGAAAAACCACCGCATGGGCCTGTTTGATGCTGTCATGATCAAAGATAACCACATCGCCGTGGCTGGTTCTGTGGAAAAAGCTGTTGCTGGTGCTAAAGAAGCTGGCCGAACCGATATTCAAGTTGAATGTGATACGCTTGAGCAAGTCGAGGAAGCGCTTCTTGTAGGCGCTAACAGCCTGCTTCTCGATAACATGGGGCCAGACATGCTGCGCAGGGCAATCGCTATCGTAGATGGCCGCATACCATGCGAAGCATCCGGCGGCGTGAATCTGAAAACTATTCGCGCCATTGCAGAAACTGGCGTAAACTACATCTCTGTTGGGCGCCTAACTCAAAGCGCCCCTGCAGTTGATATTGGCCTCGATTATTCGAACCTTTAAACCAAATTAAAGCTCTGCAAAGACACCTGTTTTTTTCCGTCATTCAGCCAGAGGCGGCCTACTTCCTCAAAACCGTAGGCGGCATGAAACTTCTGTGACCCGTAATTCATAGGCTCGCTGTTGTATTCACAAGTAATACGCGCTCTGCCTCGCTCTCGTGCAAAAGCTTTCACATCATCATAGAACAAGCGTCCAAACTGTTTACCTTGCTGATCTGCCGCAATCACAATCCGGTCTACATAGATAAAGTCCTCATATTTATCGCTGAACCAGTTATAATTAACGCTGTCATAGCTAGCAGCCGGCTCATAAGCGATCAAAAACCCTGCAATCGCACCATTCAAATCAACCACCCGAAAATAATTGGCTGACCTCCTGTATTCAGCACATTCCACGGCGTTCATCGGTGCCAAATATTCAACAAACTCTTCATTGAGCTGAAGGATTGTTTCAATATCGCTGTCCTGAACATCTCTAACTAAAACACTCACAACAATTATCTCCGCCATTCAGCTAAATATTCATCCATACGCGCCTCAAGGCGCTCAATGCGCTTACCGTCTGAAGGATGCGTTGAAAGAAACGTAGGCTGTTGCTTCCCTCCTTCTTTTAGCTGCGCCATCTTACGCCACAACTGGGCTGCGGCGCGTGGGTCATAGCCTGCGCGTGCCATATAGATAGCACCTATATGATCAGCCTCAAGTTCCATATTTCTGCTATGTGGCAAAGCAACAAAACCCTGAGCTGCTAGTGCCCCGAGACCAACAGCAAGTTGTGCCGTTTGCTGGTCCTCGGTTTGGCTGGATACAATTACACCAAGCCCTACAATCGCTAACTGCTGCGCCTGCGCGCGGCTTACTTGCTCCGCACCGTGCCGTAGAATGGCATGCGCGGCCTCATGTCCAAGTACCGCAGCAAGTTCCTCGTCAGTCAGATTATCAATCATTTTCTGGTAAACAGCGACCTTACCACCAGGTAAAGCCCAAGCGTTTAGAACAGGTTCATCAATAACAATAAATTCCCAGTTCATGTCTGGTTTGTCTGATACTGCAACCACTCGGTTACCAATACGACGAACCCTTTCAACATCGGCACCAGTCGTACGAACATTGTCATTGGTTTTCTTCACTTCCGTCAGCGCCTGCATACCAAGTGCTTCATCCTGACTTGCAGGAATAGTTATAAACTGCGAACGCCCCGTCACGCTATTGGTGGTTACGCAGGCGGTAAGAAACAGAAAACTAGCTGCGACGAATATCTGACGAAATGCCATAATGCCCTCATGCTGATTGGTGAATCACTCTCAAAACAGCATAGCAAAAGTAGCGAGAGAAGAAACAATATATAGAGTTAAGCCAACAAGAAAAACCGGCGTGCCATATGGCCGCGCCGGTTCATAAAATTCTTAGTCTGAAAAGCTAAGGCTTAATAGTCGCCTTTTGGCTCCAAAATCTGCTTACCACGGTACATACCTGTCTTCAGGTCAACGTGATGACGCAGTTTATACTCACCAGTGTGTGAGTCTTCTTGGAAATTTACTGCCTTCAGAGAGTCGTGTGAACGACGCATACCACGGCGAGATGGAGAGATCTTACTCTTTGGAACTGCCATTTTCTTTACCTTTTAACTCGCCGGGGCCATCAAGTGGCTCGTCCGGGCAACCCTTTAAAGCCCACCCTTTGGTGAACCTTTCGATTCGAGGCGCGCACCATAAGGCGAGCCCCAACAAAATGCAAGAGAAACCCGCACACGCTGAGGCACCTCTATTTTCAGCTGCACGGATAATTGATTCCCTACCCCTTTTCAAGCTGTAAATGATACGTTATCGATCTAATTAACAAGATAATGTCTGACAAAGTATGATCCAGGGGGGACAAACCATGATCAACTATCTAAAAGGCGCTGCCGCAGCGCTTGCACTTTTTGCAGGTGCGGCAGCATCTGCTGACGATACAGCATTTGAATATTGGCCCGGAGCAAACTACGCCGCTAGCATTCCTGCAATCGAAACTGTTCTTGGCTATAAAAGCGGTGACCACATCACCACCCATGCCGATACCGTACGATACTTTGAAGCATTAGCCGCAGCTGCACCTGACCGTGTTAAGCTTTTTGATTACGGAAAAACATGGGAAGGTCGCCGTTTGATATACGCCGCCATCTCAAGTCCTGAAAACATTGCTAAGCTGGACACATTTAAAGCTGGCATGAAAGCACTGACTGACCCACGTAAAACGAATGCAGCAACAGCGAAACAACTGGTTGCGGACCTACCAGCCTCAACATGGCTTGCCTACGGCGTGCACGGGAACGAGATTTCATCAACTGACGCCGCAATGATGACCGCATATCACTTACTCGCGTCCACAGGTGACGCACGGGTGCCACAGATAATGGAAGATAGCATTGTCTTTATCGCACCAATGCAAAACCCAGACGGGCGGGACCGCTTCGTAAACCGTTTCAGAACAGCCCGTGGTTTAGTTGCTGACAGTG
>CAXBKT010000035.1:0-24117 GCA_963976155.1 uncultured Kordiimonadaceae bacterium
ATATAATGCTCCATCTCAAAGACATAGATTAACGAGGCTCGTTCGAGAAAAAAGATTCTAGCGGACTAGCGGTGAAGAGGGTGCTGCGGCGTCACTAGGTTAGAAGGTACTTTAAGTAAAAGTATATTGTGCGAAAGAAACTGCTGAAAGTCGGAGTATGAATAGGCAAAAGGCCAACAATATAAGTGAAGACTTACTAGGTGAAGCAAGCCTTTGGCATGCGCGTATTACTGATGATGCCGCGAGTGAGTTTGTTTGGCAGTCTTTTACTGAATGGCTTGAGGCTGATAACGCACATCGTCTAGCTTATAATGAAATTGAAGAGTTATCGCTGGAACTAGACATCTTGGCTGAGCCAGTAGAGCGTTTGCTGGGTAATAAGAGTAGTTCGCCGCAAGGCCAGAGTGACACTGTGATACAGGCAGCGTGGCGTTGGCGATACCGCAATGTTTGGGGTGGCCTTGCCGCTGCTGCAGCAGTGATAATGCTTGTGATTGCTAACATAGGCCTTTTCAATACACCCGAAGTCGTTACTCAAGAGTTTTCTACGGTGTTTGGTGAGCAGCGTTTGGTAAAATTGGATGATGGGTCTGTAGTGCATCTCAATACAAACAGTAAGCTTGAGGTTTCTTTTGAGGAGACTGCCCGCCGCACCCGGTTAGTATACGGCGAAGCATTATTTAGCGTCGCAAAAGATAGAGAGCGACCTTTCTTTGTGTCGGTAGGTGATAGAAAAGTGCGTGTGGTAGGCACTAAGTTCAATATTCTACGCCATGGGGGTAAAGTGACGGTTACAGTCGCTGAAGGTATTGTGGATGTGTCGCCGGATGCGGCCGGGGAATCAGTTGTTTCCCAGCCAGCGGCCCGCTTAACTGCAGGTAAGCAGCTTGTCCATATTGACGGTGTTATGGTGAGTGCAATCTCAGACGTAAACGCAGATGAGATATTGTCTTGGGAAGCAGGTGTGCTGGCTTATGATGATGCTCCACTTGCCTTTACTATTCATGAGTTAAGCAGGTATTTCGAGCGCCCTATCAAGATAGAAGGGGACGTTTCTCATATTACTTTCTCGGGTATCTTGCATGTGCGAGATCAGGATGCTGTCTTGCAATTACTGGAAGAAACATTGCCCATTAAAATTACCCGTAATGACGGTGTGATTATCGTTACTGCTCGTAAATAGGGTGTTATTTCGCTCATGTTTTCAGTGTTAAGTCGTAAGTTTCTCCTAAGCGCATTCATTATCAGTTTTTTGACTTTGTCTCTTGCTGCAGCAGAGGGTGAGACTTTTATTTTCAAAGTCCGTCGTGCGCCCATTGCTAAAGCTTTGTTTGAGTTTTCAAAACAATCGGGTGTTTCAGTTAGCCGCCCTCGGCTGTCTTACCGCGATGGAAAGACAAGATTTGTGGGGGGAACTTATAGTCTTGAGGAAGCGCTGCAGCGCATGCTTTATGGTACTGATTTTACGTATGAAATGGTAAGTGCGCACTCAGTGCGTATCATGCGAAAACCAAAAGTAAGAATGGATGTACGAGACGTGTCTCATTCAATTGAGAGTGATTTTGTACCCGTTCAGGAGATACTTGTTTCATCGCTCCGCCGTGTGGACAGGCTCCAAAGTGTACCTTACTCTATTTCATCTGTTTCTGGCCGGCAGCAGGAACACCTGCGTGCGAGAAATACCGGCGATATTGCCCATAGAGTATCAAGTGTTTATGTAAGTAAACAGGGCGTCGGGAAAGAGAAGATAACAATCCGGGGGTTATCTGACGGCGCGTTTGCTGGGCGCGCCCAATCCGTTGTTAGTACCTATCTGGATCACACACGGCTAACGTATAATGCGCCAGACCCAGGCTTGAAGCTTATTGATATGGACCGTGTGGAAGTGTTGCGTGGTCCGCAGGGCACTCTGTATGGTTCCGGAGCGCTAAGTGGTTTGTACCGTGTGGTGAACAGGGAGCCCAGTACGGCGGATATAGAAGTGCTGGCAACAGCGTCTTATGCTTGGACCAAACACGGCGACCCTACAAAAGAAATATCTTCCGTTGTTAATGTACCTTTGGCCGAGGATAGTTTGGCGTTTCGTATGGTGGCTTATGCGGATGAAGCTGGTGGGTATATTGATGATGACCGGCTTGGTATTAATAATGTGAATAAGTCGGATACGATTGGTGGTCGAGCTGCTTTGAAATATGAGCCCAGCTATGATTGGAAGTTTATCGTTGGCGGCAACTTTCAAGAATATGACGCAGATGACACTAATTATTACAACGGTAAACTGCGTAGGTTTATGCGTAATAATTATGTGCGAGAACCCTACAACGATAAATTTCGGCAGCTCTATTTCACAGTTAACGCAGACCTTGGTTGGGCAAACCTAACGACGAATGCCTCTTGGATGCAGCGTGATATCCATAAGGTATGGGATGGTTCTCTTGCTGTACCAAAACTGGTTGGATTAGATGTAGTGCCAAGCCCATTCACAGAAAAAAGGGATATTAAGACGTTCACGAGTGAGACGCATTTGAGTAGCAAGTCAGGAGACCGCCTCGAATGGTTGATTGGGAGTTTTTATTCAAACAGAGATGACGTTATGTCTTCTGCTTTGATTGTACCCGGTGCGGCGGAGCATCCGCTGCTTGGTGGTACGGATGAAATCTACAGCGAAGACTTAGTGGATGATCTGAAGGAAATTGCCTTCTTTGGAGAGCTAACATATTATTTCAGTGAACAAATTTCCATGACAACAGGCCTGCGGTGGTTTGATTATAATGATAAGGCGGCATCGACGATTACAGATATTGGTTTTGGCGTAGAGCAGACCATTAACGGCAGGCAGAAGAAATCAGGTATCACACCCAAGTTTGTTCTTTCATATCATATGAATGACACTACCCTCCTGTACGGGCAGATATCGCAGGGGTACAGAGTTGGAGGGACTAATCTTCTTGGCCCTAATGAGTTTGATCTTGTTGCCGCTGAAGCGGGTGAGGCTATTTCTGCTAGAGTCGCTCCAGACATGCTTGGTAATTATAACTCAGATAAATTGATTAATATTGAGGTTGGGTACAAGAAGCAGGCAATCGGCGGTGACTTGACCGTCAATGCAGCGGCTTTTTATGCTGATTGGACAGATATACAGTCTCTTGAATACGATTTTTTGGGTTTACCCAACGTAAACAATGTTGGAAGCGCGCGTATATTTGGCGCAGAACTTGATTTTCTTTATCGGCCATCTTCTCGTTTTGAAATACAGGGTAATATCTCGTTTAATGATTCTGAAATTACAGACAGTACTTATTTGTTTGGCGCCAATATTGGTGACCCACTACCCGGAACACCTCGCGTTTCGGCGGGGCTTTCGGGGCGGTATGAATTTGAATTGACGAATGACGTTAGTGCCGCCATCAGTACCGATTATGTTTATGTTGGTGGTTCCAACTTGTTATTCGATAGACAGACTAGTCCTCAGATGGACCCCTATCATCTAAGTAATGTTCGCTTTTCTTTGTATAGGGGGGCATGGCAGATTACTGCTTTTGTGAACAATATTTTGGATAGCAAAGCTAATAGTTTTGCCTTTGGAAATCCGTTTAGTTTGGATGACCCATTTTTTCAGAGTGGCACACTAGAGCCGACCTTTCCGGTGGAGCCTGTTGTTGTTGAACCTGTTGCGCACTCAGAGCAATTTACGCCACTTCGCCCTCGTACTGTGGGGCTTGAAATTAGCTGGCATTTTTAAGCCTTTGCCAATCATAAAATAATTTAATTTTTACTGCATTTAAGTGGGGGTGTTTGTTGATGCTTGTCGTCTCTTTGATATCAGGAAAGTAAACTGGCCGTTTTGCCGGTGTGTGACATGAGTTAAAGGAGCTTCACTATGGCTAATGAAGACAACCAAAATAAACTCACTGATCTTTCAAAACAGCAAACAGGACTGTTTGATCAATTGAGTAAAGTATATCGTGAGCAAGATGAGCTCTGGGAAAAATTAACCGCTGGCAGCAAAGATGCTGATAGCGATGGTCAGATTGATATCGATAAAACGAGCTCTGACTATAAGGAATACCAAAAATTGGAACAAAAAGTTGCGACCCTTTGGGAAGAGGTGTCTGCGCTTGATGTGCAAATAGAAGTACAGGGGACGTTTGCACTTGATGACTTTATGGCCGACTTTAACCGGGTTGAAGGAACTGATGGCAATGACACGCTTTCCGGCACGGACGAAACAGATGACATGTTAGGTCAAGCTGGGAACGACCAGCTTTCGGGCGGTAAGGGTTATGACTTTTTAGATGGCGGAGAGGGTGATGACACTCTGTCTGGAGAAGCAGATGACGACAGCGCGTTCGGCGGTGAGGGCAACGATGTTCTTAACGGCGGTGATGGAGCTGATTATCTTGTAGGGGGAGAAGGCAATGACACTATGGTTGGCGGGAAAGGTGGCGATTATTTTTCTCTTAATAGTAATAGCGGCCACGATACAATCACCGACTTCAACCCAGAGGAAGACAAGATAGACCTTTGGACCGAGACAGTAAAATTCAAAGACCTTAAAACAGAGAAAACTTCAGAAGGCCTAAAGGTTAACTGGGGTGACAACAGTGTCTTGTTGAAAGGCGTGACAGCTGACCTTAGCGAAGATTGGTTCTATGTTGGGCAAATAGCAATAGAGCCAATACCAGGTGAATTTATTACCGGTACTGATGGTGATGATAACCTTGCGGGTGGTGATGGCTGGGATGCGGTTCTTGGCGGCAAGGGCAATGATACACTGTCTGGCGGCAAGGAAAGTGACCAGCTTAGCGGTGAAGACGGCAATGATGTGCTGAATGGTGGCGATGGCTATGACAACATGGACGGCGGTAACGGCAACGACACCATGACCGGAGGTAAAGATGGTGATAATTATTCTCTATATGAGAATAGTGGCCATGACGTCATCACTGACTTTAATCCCGAAGAAGACTCTATTAACCTGTTTGTTGACGGAGTTACATTCAATGACCTTAAGACTGAGAAAACGTCGGATGGCCTGAAAGTTGGTTGGGGCGAGAATAGCGTTCTGTTGGCCGGTGTAACCGTTGATATCAGTGAGGATTGGTTTTACGTGGGCAATATGTGGATTGAGCCTTGGCCGATACCGGTTGATCTAATTCCGTTTGAGCCGGGTGAAGTGCTGAACGGTGAAGACGGCGACGATAATCTTGTTGGCGGTGATGGTTGGGACTTTATCAATGGTGGTGCGGGTGATGACACCTTATCTGGCGGGAAAGAAGGCGATAACCTTGATGGTGGAGAGGGTAATGATCTTCTGCTTGGTGGTGAAGGCTTTGACTATATGCACGGCGGAGCTGGTAATGATGTGATGACTGGCGGCGAAGGTGGTGACCATTATACCTTTGACGCAGAAAGCGGGCATGATGTTGTTACCGACTTTAATCCAAAAGAAGACACAGTGAGTGTTTTTGCAGAAAACTTGAAATTTGAAGACTTGAAATCAGAGAAAATCAACGATGGTTTGAAGGTCAGCTGGGGTGAAAGCAGCGTCCTATTTAAAGGTGTTAGTGAAGATTTAGACCAAAGCTGGTTCTACACAACAGATGGATTGATTGAACCAATCGGTCCCGACCTTGGTGTGAATATTGTTCACGGTGAAAGTGGTAACGATACAATTACGGGCACTGACGGGTACGATGATTTGTACGGCGGTGCAGGTGATGATGTGCTCGATGGTGGCAAGGATGTTGACTATCTCTTTGGTGAGGAAGGCAATGACACCATGACTGGTGGTGACAATGTAGATGTTTTCTACTTTGGCGAAAATTCAGGAAAAGACACTATTACTGATTTTGTGCCAGAAGAAGATCAGTTGGACTTTGGCACTGCTAATATCAAGTTTTCGGACATTTCCAGTAAGCAAGAGAATGGTGGCACACTGCTTATTTGGGGCGATAACAGTCTCTTCTTAACCGGAGTTACTGAGGCTGTCACTGAAGACTGGTTCAATTTTTACTCTACCGATGACTTCGTTACTTTCGCGTAGCTTGTACCAGGTAACGTTGTCGCTTGGCGCCAGTCATCCTGCTCGAGGGCTGGCGCCAATGCTTTTGCACTTACCCTGCTATTTAGAAAAAAATCTATCGCATACCATCTGTATAAGCACCACCAATTACTGCCCTGCGGGCTGTGCTGAAAAGCTGATAAAAATTCATTCCAGATACTGCCTTGAGAAAGGTAGCTGCGCTTGATAGCGCATGAAAGCATACATTAGTTTATACGTTTTGATGTTTTCGTACTGCTTGTCGCAGGGACAACGCATTTGGTCGCATTCAAGTTTCACTTCATTATTAAAGGGCGCATAGCTTTCCCTAATGAGATCCAATTATATGGACGCGAGGGAATAAGACGTGAAACTGACAGAAAATAGCCTGAAAAATCCAGCAGCTGTTATTGTAGTCGCCGCTATGGCACTTGTTGTTGGTCTTGTGATGTTAACAAAGCTGCCAGTGCAGCTTTTGCCTGCAATTGAACGTCCGCAACTCACAGTTCAAACATCTTGGCGGGCAGCTAGTCCGTCTGAGATTGAATCAGAAATTGTTGAGCCAGTTGAGGAAGTGATGCTTGGTCTCCGTGGAATGGAGGATATGCAATCCATCTCTTTCCCCGGTTTTGGTGCAGTTACACTTAATTTTAGCCTTGAAACTGATATGAACCAAGCAATGCTTGATGTAATCAGTAATCTGAATAGACTGAGGCCATTGCCAGCGGATGCTGACCGCCCACAGGTCATTAAAGGTGGTGCTTTTGGTGGTGGGCAAGCTGATCAGATGTTGATCTTCTTATTCGCACAGATACGTGCAGAGAGCGGCTTACAGGAAAGTGAATATGCAGCTTTCATGGAAGATCAGGTTCTCCCCCAGCTTGAAAGTGTGCCGGGTGTAGCAGACGTTATTTTGCAGGCTTCATCTGGGGAGCAGCTTCAAATAGAATTTGATCCCGTTCGGCTTGCGCAGTTTGGCATTAACCCTGCTGACATCAGTCGTCTTGTTGGTCGCACCACGGATATATCTGGTGGTTATATGGAAGTTGGCCGCAGAAGTTATATGCTGAACTTTCAGGGCCGCTATGAACCTGAGGAACTTCGGGCTCTTATTCTTGAGTGGCGTAATGGAAGCCCGGTTACACTAGGAGATGTTGCCGATGTAAGGGTGGGCTTACCAAAGCGCAACCAAGTTACATACCAGAATGGAAGTCCAGCTATGGGGCTGCGGGTGCTTCGTGAAAGTGGTGCAAACGTCCTCGCAACAATTGATGCTCTAACAGAAAAAATAGAAGAGCTAAATGAAGGAATTCTTTCTCAAAAAGGTATTAAGATTGAGAAGTCCTTTGACCCTAGTGTGTTCATTAACCGCGCCATTACATTGTTATCTAGTAACCTCTTCATTGGTGTTTTGCTTGCTGTTGCCGTGCTTTGGTGGTTCCTCAGACAAGTAAGGGCAACACTCCTAATTGCTTTTACTATCCCAATTTGCCTAGCAACAACCATGATTGTGCTCGCAGCTTTTGGGCGCACAGTTAATATTATTTCGCTTGCCGGTCTCGCATTTGCGACTGGAATGGTTCTAGATGCCGCAATCGTGGTATTAGAGAATATCGTTCGGTTGCGAGAAAAAGGTGAAAAGGCTGGTATAGCATCGCTTCTAGGGGCCAATCAGGTTACCGGGGCATTAGTGGCTTCAACAGCAACAACCGTTGCAATTTTTGTCCCTATCTTGTTTCTCAAAGATGTGGAAGGGCAGTTATTTGCAGACCTTGCCCTAACCATAGCAATTGGCGTTGCAATTTCTCTTATGGTTGCAATTACGATTTTACCCGTTGCCGCCCAGCACTGGCTTAAGGAGCTGCCAGTTGCGGAAGGCGATAGCGACGGTAGCTCGCCATTTGTTCGAAAGCTGATGGTACTGACTGGAACGCCGGTTCGCCGGATCAGTCTTATTGCAGGCTTAATGGCTGGATCATTGCTTCTTAGTTGGGCTTTGTTGCCAAACCTTAACTACCTGCCACCCGTTAAGCGTGATGCCGTTGATGCGTTTATCAGTGTACCGTCGGGTGCAAATACTGAAACGCTTGACCGTGAGCTTGCTCAGGTCATTTTAAAGCGTATGGAGCCATACGTGGACGGCACTAAAGAGCCTGCGGTTAAAAACTACTATTTCTTCAGTTTTCCCGGCGGCGGCGGGGCCAATCTTGGTGTGCGCGTGAAAGACGTGGCGCGCGCGGATGAGATGATGGGCATTATGCAGCGCGAAATACTTGCAGACTTCCCGGATGTAAGAGCTTTTGCTTTCAGGGGTAGTCTGTTTGGTGGTTTTGGTGGAAACGCCAATGTAACCCTCAATATTCATGCAACTGACCTGGACGGTGTTAAGGATGCTGTTCAGCAGACCATGGGCTTTATTTCTGAGGCACTGCCGGGTGCGCAAACGCAGATTAACCCGGACCCCAATGTTATTACACCAGAGCTTAAAGTAGTTCCAAATGACAGACGGCTTGCAGAAGTTGGTTTCACGCGCGGTGATATTTCTCGTATTGTTCGAACTTTTGGTGACGGGTTGTGGCTCGGTGAACATTTTGACGGCGAAAAACGTGTTGATATGATCCTTAAGTCCCACGATCTTTCTGATCCGGAAATGTTGGAAAGCGTGCCAGTAGCAACACCGCGGGGCGGCATTGTTCCTCTCGGTGAACTTGTGACCATTACGCGAGGTATTGGTCCTGCTCAAGTGCAGCGTATCGACCGGCGTAGGACTGTAAGTTTTGGTATCAGTCAGCCCGATGGGATGACTCTCGAAGACATGGTCACAATTCTGAAGGAACAAGTTGAGCCCAAGGTAAAGCCGTTGTTGCCACTAGATGCGACCATCTCATACGGGGGAAGTGCAGATGCGCTAGAGCGAGCGGTGGCTTCACTTAGTATGAATTTTGTTATTGCCCTTGGTTTGCTCTTTATGCTTCTCGCAGCGCTCTTTAAATCGCCGAAGGATGCCTTCTTGGTGGTTGTAACTATTCCTCTTGCGAGTATGGGCGGTGTTGTAGCCTTGTGGTTGTTGAACCTATTTACGTTTGCCCCTCTTGATCTTCTTACGATGATTGGTTTTATCATTTTGCTCGGCCTTGTAGTGAATAACGCAATTCTACTTGTGGCGCAGACACGTACTGGCGAGGAAGAAGGCCTTACAAGGGATGAAGCAGTGGAGCGGGCTCTCTCGCTACGATTGCGGCCTATCTTTATGAGTACGTTGACGAGCTTAATGGGCATGCTACCACTGGTGCTATTCCCTGGTGCAGGCAGCGAGATATATCGCGGTATGGCAACGACTATCGTTGGCGGTATGGCTGTATCTACAATTTTCACGCTTGTGTTGCTGCCATGTCTGTTGAGGCTTGGTAGTGCCCGCAAGGCTGATGAGCAATCTGAAAACCGGGTTTTACAACCGGCTGAATAAAACGCGAGGTACTCAAAATGAAATCCCCCCAATTTTTAAGGCGGTCACTAGTCGCTGTTGTAGCTTTTTCGGTGCTCGTTCCTACCGCTACGGCCCAGCAAGGGCCTCCTCCTGCAGTTGTTGAGGTTGCAGAAGCGAGTAGCGAAATGATGGCTCCGCAGATTTTTATGCCCGGTACCATTGTGAGCAGAAATGACAGTCGGATTGCAGCAGAAATATCAGGCCGAGTGTTGTGGGTTGCTAGCGAGGGAACTCTTGTAAAAAAAGGCGATGAGATCGCCGCGATTGATGATCGTACAATTAAACTGAATGTCGCACGAAATAGCTCGCAGGTTATACGGCTCGAGGCCCGCGTGAAATATCTTACTGCTGATTTGGCAAGGACAGTGGAGTTGGCGCAAACGAATAATGTACCTGCAAGTCGTTTGGATGAAGCCCAAAGTACACTTGCTATGACTGAGCAAGACTTGGAGCAGGCACGCATTGAGCTTGAGCAGGCACAGATTAAGTTGGAACGTACTAAAGTTCGGGCGCCTTTCCCTGGCCGTGTGGTTGCGCGTTTGGCGCAAAGCGGAGAGTACTCAGTACCAGGGCGTCAGATAGTACGACTGGTAGATATCGAACACCTTGAAGTGACGGCTCAAGCGCCAGTAAATCTAGCTAGTATCTTGGCAGATAATCAAAAAATTAGTCTTCGGCAAGGTGTGGAGATAGTTGATGCCTCAATTCGAGCTATTGTGCCTGTAGGCGATGCTGTGAGCCGCACAATGGAAATTCGGGTCACTGTACCTGAGGGCAATAGGTTTGTTGTAGGTACAGCTGTTCAGGTTGGGCTGCCATCTAGTGAGCCGGAACAGGTTGTGGCGGTGCCGCGCGATGCGCTCGTACTACGGCGCGAAGGTGCTTACGTTTTCCGTATTAAAGAGGACAATACAGCTGAACGTTTATTGGTAAGGACAGGTGCTGCAACAGGTAACGTTGTTGCGGTTTCAGGTGGTATTCTAAATGGTGACCGGGTTGTTGTCCGGGGAGGTGAGAGATTACGGCCAGGCCAAACGGTAAAGTTAAATGAGGCTGTTGTGTCGGCAAGCGTCGGACAGACGAGCCTCAATTAACTTTAGTAAATGAGCTGATAAGAAAGCCCGCCAATTTGGCGGGCTTTCTTGTGTGTAGGGATTACTTCGACGCTCAAGGAAGACTCAGTAATGTGAGGGGGTTTATTCTCAAGTTTAGAAGGAATATTCGATTTTATTCAATAATTAATGTTTGAAAACAATGTGTTAATATGATTATAAAAAAAGTGTTTGGCATACTACTACAGCTGTAGTAACAATTCTCCTACACATGTAGTAGAAAGAAAAAAACATGGCAGCCAACATCAAGCTAAGTGATCAACAGTATCAGATTGTTCAATCCTTATGGGAACTGGGTGAGGGGTCCGCACGTGATGTGCAACAGCATCTTAGCGGCCTCGGTCTAGCACATACGACGATTGGTACTATTTTGTCTCGTTTGGAAAAGCGAGATGTGCTGGTGTCGGAGACGCGTGGTCGCGAACGGGTTTACAGGTCACTTATCAATGAAGGCGATGTGAAACGCTCTATGGTTTCGTCGCTCATATCCACTCTCTTTAAAGGTGATAGCAAAGCTCTGCTCGCGCATTTAGTTGACGAAGGCGATATTGACGAAAAGGAAATCGGAGACATTAAGGCCCTGCTGCAAGGGGAGGAGAAATGATGTTTGATTTATTAACAGAAATGCCACTCGTCGCCTTGTTTTTAAAATTTATGATCGCAAGTACCGTTTTGCTAGGCGCTGTTTGGGGTATGGAAAAAGCCGATTTGATCAATCGTCCTGATATGGCTGAACTTGCTTGGAAGGCCGCTATTGTTGGATCATTCCTTTCCCTTGTACCGGTTGCCGACTTTATGTCGTCTACCTTTGTGGTAGAGAACCAGCGTACAGCTTCGTTTATTGAGCAATTGAATGCGGAACGCCCCCTTATTGAGTTAGCGGCCCCTGCCAAGGTAGTGATAAGTGAGGTGGTTAATCGGCCGGCGGAGAGAACCATTCCTACGTCTGGAAGTCCAGCCCCTGAGGCGTCGCCTGCACCGGCTCCATTTGCGGCTGCTGAACTTAGGGCGCTAGAGCGTGCCGTCCTAGAAGATAGAATTGAAACACAAACTACGAATATTGCTGCCGACAATGCCAGAAGCCCCATTGTTTTTGATTCCGAGGGCGACAGCGAGACAATTATAAAACCAACATTCTGGCAGTCGGCGGCAACACTTCGGACAATGGATATTGCAGTACTTGGCTGGGTAGGGCTTGCCCTGCTTGCTATTATAGCTCTGTTAGTGAGCTATCGTGCTGCGGTGAAAAACCTTGGCAGTCGCAAACGGGTAGAGGCTGAGGGCCATGCGAACAAAATGCTTCGTTCGATCTGTGAACAAGCCGATATTCGCCATGTGCCATATCTTAGCAGGTCAAGTGATCTGAAAAGCCCAGTTTGCTTGCCTCGTAAGGAAATTTGCCTGCCAGATTGGGCATTTGATGACATGCCTGAAGCTGAGTTCAAAAGTCTGCTCGCGCATGAGCTAGGGCACATGGTGCGCAGGGACCCAATTATGTTGATGGCACTACAGGTGCTATCCAGAATCTTTTTCTTTCAACCACTCTTCATATTGGCGCGCAAGCGGTTGACAGATATCGCAGAATTAGCTGCTGACGAATGGGCTGCCAAACAGGCATCTGATAGTCGGGCTGTTGCGAATGCACTATTCATTTGCGCCACAAAAATACATGAAACACGACAGATACAATGGGGATTAGCAATGGCTGGTAACAAGTCTATCCTAAAACGGCGGGTTGAGCGCCTAATGAGTGCTCAATCTGTCCCTTTTAAAACAACAGGCACGGTAGCGAAATCTGCGCTTGCAATTGGTGTCATCGGGCTCGGGCTCGGTATGCCGAGTATTGAGTTCGCAGGAGCTCATCCACCTGAAAACGTACATGAACGAGAAGTTTATGTAACTCATGAGACTGATGGTTATGAATATCAGTATGTTGCTGGGTTAGAAGAAAGCATAAGTGTGATGGTTTCTAGTGCAATGGAAGCTGCTGCGGATGCGGTTTCTATGGCGGAGCACGGTGACCTGATTTCCCACAGTTTTGATGATGATGATAGTGGTAGTATAAACTGGCATGAAGATGACTATAGCGTGTCTATCAGCTGGGAAGGTTCTTTCAGTATTGGTGATAGAGACGATACAATTATAGCCAACGATGATTATGGTTTTATGCGCATCAAAACGAATGAGGATGGCGAAAAACGCCTCATTAAATTTGAAGGTGACGATGGTAAAACGACCAGTGCCTACTATAAGGCGGGCAAAAAGCAGGAAATGGACGCCGACGGCCAAAAGTGGCTCAAGCGCACAATCGGGAAGCTGATTGAAACTGGTTTTGGCGCTGAAGACCGTGTGAAGCGTATCCTTAAAAATAAAGGCGTGAAAGGTGTGCTTGCTGAGGTCAAAGACTTTGAAAGCGATATGGCAAAACGCTTTTACATTTCCCACCTAATTTCAGAAGCAACGCTTAAAGATAAAGAAATTGAGCAAGTTGTGAATGTGGTAGGCACCATGGATAGTGACTTTGAGATGCGCCTTACGTTGTCTCATCTACTTGAGGAAGAAAAGGTATCCGACAAGGCGCTGCCTAAAGTCTTGAACATAGTCAAAAAGATGGACAGCGACTTTGAGAAACGCCTTCTAGTAACGCACTATGTATCAAAGTTGAAGTTAACTAATAAGTCTGCGGATGCAGTGGTTGCGATTGCAGAGACAATGGATAGTGATTTTGAACTGCGATTGATGTTAACGGCCGCACTATCTGATACCAAAATTAGCGATAAGAATGTTGCAAAAATCTTCGATCTTGCGGTTAACAAAATCGATAGCGACTTTGAAATGCGTTTGTTGATGACGTCATTCGCTGACCAAATGGGTAACTCTAATAAGGTAGTCGCAAAGGTGCTGACCGCTGTAGAAAAAATGGATAGCGATTTCGAACAGCGCTTACTTCTTAGTACACTTGTTCATAAAGCAGAGCTGAATGAAAAGAATTGGTTGGAAGCTATTAAGGTTGCTGACAGCATTGATAGTGATCATGAAAAGTCGCTAGTTCTTCGCCAAATGCGCGGAAAAGTTCCTGAGAAAAACAAGAAAGTGATGGCAGCACTTGATGAAGCTATGAAAGATGTACGTCAGGATTATGCTCTTGAGGAACTTGAAGAGTATGAGAGGGAGCTTACCGAGCAGCTTCAAGAGGCTGAGCAGGAACGAGAGGAAGCTATAAGAGAAGCTTTGCAAGGTCACAACGGTATCGATCATGAGTTTATTCAACGAGAGGCTATGAAAGCACAGGTACAGGCCTTGCGTGAGGTGGAAAAAGAACTCGTGCGTGTAAAGCGTGATCAAACCAAAGCAAAGGGAACAATCCAGCGTGAACTTGCTCGTGCTGCGCGTGAGTTAGAGCGGGCAAAGCGTGAACTTGAGCGTGCTTTTAGTAAGGAAACTATTGTGACACCAGATGAACCTGCTGAGCCCAAGGCTGTGAAAGGTGTAACTATTTAGTAGCTCTGGCCTAGAGGTATTATTCCTCACGGGAAGTATCGGTTTTCCTCCTTGATACTTCCCCGTCTTTTGTTGGATTACAGCACGGCGTTGCTGTGTTTTTTTATATGTTTGGTAATACGGTTAACTGTGTGTTTTATCAAATAACGCTAACATTCTGAGGGCACCGAGTTACTTGGCTGACCGGCTGTATAGGTGTTTAGGCCAAAAAAAAGGCGGAGTATAAATACTGCCGCCTGTTTAAAGTTGGGTAACACAACGATGAAGTTAGTCGTTGTCCTTAGTAGATGCCTGCACTAGGCCTCTATTTCTTCAATTCCATAATTACGCCTGCGATATTGCCGCTGACAATTTGTTCAACCGGGAAGCTATAGTCACCAATGCCAGGATACTTTGTGATGACTTCCTGAGCGTATTTGGCGAGGGCTTTACCATCCATTCGCTTACCGTCTTCTGTCATATAATCATTTGCTTTGATTGCACGCGCAGCAACTGCACGAATATTTTCGACATAGCTAATTTGCCAATCAACATGAGAAATACGCGCGGGATCACCGTGGCCTGCATAAATGAAGGACACGTCAGAGTATTCGGTTTTTATGTGGTTAAGTTGGCTCAAGTGGCCTTCGGAGTGACCTTCGCCAGTATAAACGTGGCTATGGTGCATTGTGGCATCACCTGAGAACAGGATGTTTTGTGTTTTTTCATAGACAAGGGTAGCACTCATGCTTTCACCGGGCCCTATATTCTCGAGAGTAAGCGTGATGCCAGCTAGGGTAACATCGCCTTTGCCTTCAATGATTTGGTCTGGTTGAATTTGTACTTTATCAAACCGGTCCCCGAATGGTGGCGCTGTGTATGCTAGCGATTGCTTGTGCATCTCTTCAAAAGTGTCAGCAGTAGCCTTTGTGGTGATAACGGGGAAATACCCTAATTCTTTACGCAGGGTATTGAGGCCGCCGTAATGATCTGCATGGGCATGGGTTATAATAGCGCCTTTAATCGGCTTACCTGAAAGCTTAAGCATGGCTGCCCAGCGTTTCGCATCCTCTATAAGGAGCTGCGCATCAATGAGCACGATGCCTTCATCGCTTTCAAGCCAGTAACTATTTGTATTCCAGCGTTCTGGTACTACGGTGAAGCGATTGAGTTTATAGTCTGCGGCTGCCGCATTTACTGCCGGCACAAAAAGCGCCGTCGCAATTATTATATTTTTGATACTCTTGAACATGGGATCTCCGTTTTGAAGTTCCCATTGAAGATGCCCAATTCCTTGTAAAGATCGACAATCCCGATAGAGATTATCCATTTATGCTCGTTTGATTGCGTTAACTAGCCCGTTTGAAAGTGTTGTTTTTTAGATAGGCACTTGGAGTCAAGCCTGTTTGCTTCTTGAATGCGTTTGTAAATGAGACGCGGTTATTGAAGCCGGCATCGAACGCCAAGCGTGTGATATTTATTTGGTCACAGTTACGCATCAAACCTGCTGCATACTCAATGCGATACTGATTAACAAATTCGTAGAAGTTACAGCCCATCTGTTCATTAATGACCTGTGACAAATGATGGTTAGATAAATCCATCAGATCCGCGAGGTCAGCTAGTTTGAGGTCGTTCCGTTTATACGGCTGGACCGTTTTCATCAAGGTCTCAAGTTGCTCTGCGAGCTGCTTGGAAAGAGGATCATCAAGCGCGGAATTGTCGTACTTTTTTTTAGGGTCTTTGTCGCTTGGTTTTTCTGGGAACAGGATCTGTGGTTGTTGCAAAGAAAAGTACCCGATTGCGAATATCGTGGCGCTTTCTAAAAGCACAATGAGGCCTAAGGCGGGGCCATATTCGACGAGCCTATAAGTAATGGCTTGAGCAACAAGGAAGTCTATCAAGAGGGTAATCGCAAATATTGCCAGCAGCCGCTTGAGCCAATTGAGGTGAATGCGGTCTATTTGGGAGAAAGTGTTTTGTACACGCTTTTGGTGGGAAAGCACACGTCTGTAGGCAAAGGCGGCATAACAGCCTGCATGAATGTAGAAAGCGTTTAGCAGAAAAGCAGGGAGGCTTGGTATGACTGAGCGCTCCTCTATGAATACTTGCGATAAGGTGACTGCGACGGGAACGGTTAAGTGTAACAGGTCCTTTTTTTTGTTGTGGTTTTGTTGCCCCGTCATATGCAGGACATACAGGTATAAAAAAGGGCCCCAAAAAAACGGAGTGGCGTATATTTTTAAATCGAGAATTCTGAACTTTAGAGAATCGGGCACATCTAGAGAAGGCATCGAGATATTCCAAAGACTGATCATCATCGCGCCTATGAAACAACTCAATAGTATGCTGCTTGCCTGCCCCCGGCCATTCTTGATTAACAGCGAAACTATGAATGCGCCGTGTAGCAGTGCCGCGAGATATATGCCTGGTAGAAATGCGCTCATTATGAAAACCGACTAATGTTCTTTCTGGAGATGCCATCATTAATAGGGCTGCTTAGTAATATAGTTATCACCGCTTGGGGCTCGGGCCAAGCCTGAGATGTTTGGGTTGATGCCGTATTCTGTCAGTATTTGGTTAAGAAGTGGTATTTTTATGCGGAGTTGTGCATATTAGGCCTAAGGTAAGTTTATGGAAATATTGGGGTAATGACGTGCTGCATAGAATTCTTGGTGTCTTATTTGGACTAGTAATGGTTTATTGTCCCGCTAATGCGGATAGTGCCCATGAGGCCTTCTACACTCAGTTTAAAGGGCTGTGCGGTAAAGCATTTTCTGGAAGTGTGGTGAAAGATGACCAGGCCGATCCACGCTTTGGTGGTAAGCACATTATTCTTCATGTCCGTGATTGCAGTGATACGGAAATTCGCATGCCAATGCATGTGGGAGATGATCATTCCCGGACTTTTATTCTTCGTTTGATGGGGGAGGGGCTTGAGTTCCGTCATGACCACCGACACGAAGATGGTTCGCCTGATGCTGTTACTTTATATGGCGGCGTTACTATTGCGGCAGGCAGCTCGGACCGACAGGATTTTCCAGCGGATGATAAAACCAAGGTGCTGTTCGTAAGTAATGGCCTTGATGTTTCCGTGAATAATGTTTGGACAATTTCGATTATCCCAAATCAAACTGTTACTTATGCCCTTAATCGGCCAAATCGGGAATTTGCAATCTCTTTCGATCTTACTAAAGAAGTTCAAAATCCGCCTGCAGCTTGGGGCTATTAAAACTCTGTTTTTGCTTTGTCCCATCAGTGTCAAAGACTAATGAATAGCTTAAGTAATTGGCGTGTGTGAGGTCTTTGGACTGGTATTTGGCAATGTTAAGTATGTGTTAGTCAGTTGTAGGTATGGTTATTTCTGGTTTAACTTTAGTGCTTTTTGGCTGGCGAGGTTGGGGTAGATAAAGCCTGTTGCCTATAATAATTAAGATTTTCGGAACTATGATAGCTGGGATGTATACGTGAAAGCATTGGCCGTATATTTAGTCGCAGTTCTGTTTTCACTGTCTGCGGTGCAGGCTGATGACGTTACTCCGTCTCATGTATATCAAGTGGCGAATACTGCTGTTCGTGAGCTTCAAGAAGTGCTGTCTGCAAAAAAAATAAAACGGCAGCATCTTGATTTGGAAGCCAGCCCAAGGCGCCCTCGACATGTTTTGCAAAAAGCGCGTGAGGTATTTGTTAAACTACAAAATATACGGCTATTGCTCAATTTGCCCCCAATCGAAGTGCCTCCATTATCTGTAGGACGGATCGCGCCAGTAGACGTAAAGATTCAGACAAATAGGATACTTGATGCTGTGAGGGAGCTGTACCAAACATCAGGCAAGAAAACTTTGGTGGATCTGGTTCGCTTTCGATCAGGAAAAACACCAACAGATGTGTATGCACAGATGGCACAGATTAGTTCTATGTTGGATGAGTTGCAGGAAACTGCCGTAAAGCCGAGTGACGTATTTCGCTTTTCCGTTACGGTGAAACAGGTGCTAGAGGAAATATATAAGATAAAGATGAATGGTGCACTGCCGTCATATGAAATTGCTCCTGTAACAGGTAAGAGTCCGCGGGATGTTTTTCAGCTGGGTCGTGTTCTCCATGCCAAATTAGAGGTATTGGAGGCAAAGCATGGTTACAATATTGACGGCGGCGTTGGTGAGGTGAAAGCGAAGGCTGGCAGAGTGACCCCTTCAGACGTACTTGACTTGATGAATATTATTCTAGCAGATGTAAACGCAATGAAACTGCCTGCTGGTGTGCAGCATGTGACCCAGTTGCCTGCGTACGAAGGCAGAAAAACTCCTTCAGATGTATTTCAGGAAATTTCGAAATCAATATACATTGTGGATGCTCTTTTATGACAAAGGGGACTGTGCACCAGAAAGCGGAAGAACTGATACCAGCACCTAAGCCATTGAAGATTATTCAGTGGGGTTTCCATGTGCTGGGTGTTAAGCCTGTTTTGTTTCTTCTGCTAGTGTGTTTGGCACCGTATCTCCTTACTTTAGGGGGGGGTGGATTTTGCATCAGTGTCGTACCCTTTGAATATTGTCGAGGTATCAACCTGGGGGCTTTCGGCCTCGGCGTTAACCGATGAGATGTTTTATGCGTTACGGGGCGGTCTGCATCATGGGCTTTTGGAATGGAGCTCAGTAGTTATTGCGGTTGTTACGGTGCTGTTATCCTTTACCCACTATCAAATAAACCGTGATATCACTGTACCAATCATCGGTGTCGCTCTGCTTTGCTCGGGGTTGATGGATGCTTTTCACATGCTTTCGGGGATGCGTTTGATTGATGCTGTTGCTGACAATGCCAAGTTGTCACCTTTTACTTGGGCGCTGTCGCGGGGGTTTCACGCTGCTTTGATGATAGTGGGTGTTGTCATGGCACTCTATTTCTCAAAGAAATCTGGTGATCAACGGAGAGAGGACGACGCTACAGGCTTATATATTATCGCTGTGACCAGTGTCGTTTTTATTGGGATTTCCTATTTTGTGGTGCATTTAGCCGCTACGAGCGAAGATTTGCCTCAAACACAGTTTCCTGGCGCCTTTATAACACGCCCATTTGATGTAATACCGCTTCTTATGTTTGTTGGCGCTATTCCCTTGTTATGGCGTTTACATAAACGTGTTAGGTCAGTTTTTAGTGCCGGCATGTTGTTGATTGTTATACCGGAAGTAATCCTTGAAGCTCATATGACGTTTGGTTCATCTGCGCTTTTTGATCATCATTTCAATATTGCGCATTTCCTTAAGATCATTGCTTATTTGGTGCCCTTCACCGGCCTTTTACTTGACTATATCCAGACGTATGGCGACTTGAATAAAGAGGTGGTTGAGCGCAAGCGCGCTGAATACGAGCTTGTTTTGGCGAAAGAAAAGGCGGAAAATGCCACATCCATGAAGTCAGAATTTTTGGCAAATATGAGCCATGAAATTCGAACTCCAATGAATGGTGTGATTGGTACGACAGGCCTTCTTTTGGATACAAAACTTACCAACAAACAGCGTCACTATGCGCAAACTACGATGCAATCTGCCGAGGCATTGCTTGGACTGATTAATGACATACTAGATTTTTCAAAAATTGAGGCAGGTAAGCTGGACTTGGAAAAAGTACCGTTTGACATGCAACGCCTTGCGACAGAGGTGGCTGAGGTGCTTGCGCTCAAGTGTAGCGAAAAAGGAATTGAGTTTTTACTGCATTACCCTCGGGGGACGGCGCAGTATGTGGTGGGGGACCCCGGTAGGGTGAGGCAGATACTGTTTAATCTGCTTGGGAATGCAGTTAAATTCACATCTGAGGGGCATGTTTTGCTCAGTGTTAGCTCCAAGACTATCAGTGCTGGTCAGGTGGAGTATCAAATTAGTGTTGAGGATTCTGGTATCGGGATTGCAGCAGATAAGGTTGAAAAGGTTTTTAACAAATTTGATCAAGCTGATACTTCAACTACACGCGAATATGGAGGCACTGGATTAGGACTCTCAATTTGTCAAAATCTTGCAGAGATAATGGGCGGCGGTATTTCGCTGGATAGTATACCAGGCGAAGGGTCTGTGTTTAAGTTTACAATTGTCGTGGATACTGACAGTCAAAGTGACCCCACTGCGGAGGCTTATACTCAAGCTGATATTGCTATATTAAAGCAGCTAAAAATACTGTCGGTAGATGACAGTGCAGTTTCAAATGTCATTGTAGAAGAACAACTTGAAGGCCATGCCCGAATTGTTGATGTTGTTTCATCTGGGCAACAGGCTCTTGACGCATTAAGGCAAGCGTCTGTTGGCGGTGAACCTTTTGATATAGTTCTTACTGATTATTGTATGCCCAGTATGGACGGAAAGATGTTAGCGGAGCGTATTAAAAATGATGAAATGCTAAAAGGTACGGTGATCGTGTTAATGACGTCAGCGCCCAAAAAAGGAGATGGTGGTTTAGTGAAGAAAATGGGTTTTTCTGGATATTTGACTAAACCTATTTTTCCAGGTGAAATCCCACTGATTTTGGCTGCAGCATATAAAGAAGCGCAGGAAAATAATTCGAACATTCTTGTGACGCGGCACTCGCTGATGGACCGCCAAGAACTTGCGAGGGAACAGTTAAGCTTACAAAATACGCATATTTTGTTGGCTGAAGATAACGCTATTAACCGAATGGTGGCTGAAAGCATTCTCGGTAAATTTGGATGTTTTGTTACGCCTGCTGGGAATGGTAAAGAAGCACTTGAGATGGTAACCCAAAGGAAATTTGACCTGATTTTCATGGATTGTCAGATGCCTGAAATGGATGGGTTCGAGGCATCGCAGCAAATCCGAGTGCATGAAAAAAAATATGACTTGCCTAGAACGCCGATAATTGCCTTTACTGCCAACGCTATGGAAGGTGACCGGGAGCGGTGCCTGAATTCTGGCATGGATGACTATATGACCAAGCCGGTAAAGCAGGAAATAATGGAGGAAATTTTGTTGAAATGGCTGTCTAAAAAAGTAGAAAATGCTGATGAAACAGTAGCCGAAAGCCTTATTGACTACGATGTCCTTCAAACGCTAAAGCAACTGACGGATGGACACCATATTGATATTATTGAAAGCTATTTAGAGTTTGCCGGAGAGGCTGTTGCTGATATCATTAAGGCTGCCCAAGAGGGTGACATTAAGGGTGTGCGGGATCATGCGCATAGCTTGAAGGCGAGCAGCAAACAGTTAGGCGCCATGCAGTTGGGTGACCTCGCTGCCGAGTTGGAAAGCCGCGGAATGGATGGGGACTTGGGAGATATTGAAATGCTTATGCAGGATTTCTCCAGGGTTGGAGAGCGCGTTGTAGCAGAGTTTGAGGCCTATTTAGCGGAGCACAAAGCAAATTAGACTTTGTAACTATGCCCTCCAGAAGGTTTGCACATTGTGGCTGGCTTTTGAATAAATACTTCCAGTGGATATTGCTGATATCTGCCAATTGAAAAACTCAATTTATATCTTTAGTATATAGTTCAAAGTCCTTATTTTATCGTCAAAAATGGCAGTTCTCTGGTGAGTGCATGCGTCAACTTCAGTTACAACAGCGTCACGAAAAAGCATTCTCTCGAAAGGGTCGGGATAGCGTCGAACGTGTGTTGAATGCCGCGCGTGATTTATTGGTACAAGAGGGTTACGCGGGGCTCTCAATGCGTAAAATCGCTGCTCGCTGTGACATGACTGTAGGCAATCTTTCTTATTATTACGTCAGCAAAACAGATTTGATGAGTGATTTAATAGATGCAATTACTCAAGGGTATGTCGGTTGGTGGGATGACGTTATGGCGAATGAAAGCCTTACTCCTGAGGAGCAATTTGCAACTATTTTGCATTTTATAATGGACGATTTAGCGACACCCGAGACGACAGGTTTTTTCACGGAACTCTGGGCACTCGCTAATCATGAAGAATTTGCACGTGTTGCTATGGATAATGTTTATCAACATGAATATGAGATGCTTGTGCAAATGATTGGTCGGCTAAATCCGTTGATTTTGCAGGAAGACCGCGTAATTTTGGCGGTTTATATGCAGGCATCAATGGAAGGGCATACAATTTTTGTTGGCCACCAAAAAAAATGGGCCAAATATATCAAGCAAACAGCAAATATGATTGTTAAGTCATATTTGCATATGGTTCAGACAATTACTCATGAAGAAATTCACCAATTGCGACCCAGTGCGGGGTAGAGCGCGTTTATTTGAGTGGTTTTTCTATTCGCTTGTGATAACGAATTTTTCCCTATCGTCGCTCGCCAATCTGAGGAGTGAACTATAGTAGATAGGCGAACGACGACGGGACACCCCTATTAAGAGGTGTTTTTGACCCTCGTAGTGCCATCTGTTAGCACCAGCTACAGAGTAAGGGCGGCAAGTACGAAGGTCGCAAGAAATACGGTTTGTGCCACCAGTGCTAGTACGGGGCTCAAACCAAGTGAAAAGAATTTCTCCAAGGATGTCTTCATGCCAAGCGCGGCCACCGCTGTAATTAGAAACCAACGTGACGTATCTGCTAAGAATTCTTCCACCCTTGATGGCAATAATGCCATGCTATGTATTGCGACACATACGATAAATCCAACAAGGAATAAAGGAACAATTGGGGGTTTGGTTGTATTTTCACTGTTTGCAGTAGCGCTTTTTCTGAAAATAAAGCCGATGGTCATGACTGCAGGCACCAGGCAAGCAACCCGCAAAAGTTTCACGATCGCTGCAACTTCCCCTGTTTCTTGAGAAACCATATAGCCTGCGCCAATAACTTGAGCGACGTCATGTATGGTCGCGCCAAGAAAAATACCAGCTGTTTTGTTATCTAGGCCAAGGACTTCGATGATAACTGGATAGAGGACCATCACTATGGTGCTTAGGGCTGTAACGCCGACAACCGTGATTAAGGTGTTGTTCTCGAGACTTTTCTTGTTCCCGTTATCCGAAGGAAGGACTGAAGAAATAGCGAGGGCTGCGGATGCCCCGCAGATTGCGACTGCGCCTGCGGTTAAGAAGCTTAGGCTGCGCTCAAGCTTGAGAAGGCGACCAACAGCAACACCAACTGAGATAGTTAGCGCAACACCAGCCACAACTAGTATGATGGTTGAAACACCAAGGGAAGCCACTTCCATCCATGTGATTTGAAGTCCCAATAAGGCAACGCCAATGCGTAGAATACTCGTGCTAGCGAGGCAAATGCCCGGCATGCATTTTTCGTCTGCACTAAGAAAGTTAAGTGAAATACCAAACAGGAGTGCATAAAGCATGACAGGTCCGCCGAGACGGGACGATATATAATGAGCGGCCGCTGCAATTATAAAGGCAATCATAGCGCCGGGTAGATTGTTGCGAACAGTATCAGCTAATGATTTACTCGAAACGGGCTTGCTGGGTCCTGTCATTAGGATGCTCGGTGTCCTGCGTCAGTATTTAGACCTTTGCGTAGGCTGGTCTGGTGCGCCCGGTTTTGAACCATAATATCATATAGATTAGTAATCGCTTTACTTCCAGCTTTCTCGCAGAGACAAGGTACGAGTGCATGGACCAAGCATGCACCTGCAGCATGCATCAGCTTAAAGCTAAAACGCCCCGCTTGGAAAAGATGTTCTACATAAGATTCGCCAACAGAACGCGGATGGTCGAGGAAAACTTTCTTAAGCATAAAGGGCACTTTCTGGGTCACGGTTGTACTATGGGGTTAAAAAGAATTATAGCGTGATAGGCGTAAAAATAGTTCTCAATATTTGGTATATTTTAGTGTATAATTGGGATTATATTTTGGAATAGGGTGTTTTTATGGGAAAAATTGATGAGTATGATTTGCGTCTTCTAAAACTTTTGCAGGAAGATGCTAGTTTGTCGATCGCAGAAATGGCTGAGAAAGTCAGTCTTTCCCAGAACGCTTGTTGGCGCCGCCTTAAGGGGTTGGAAGAAGATGGGTATATCCTTAAAAAGGTCGCTTTGTTGAATTATAGGGCGCTTGGTTGCC
>CAXBKT010000036.1:0-23301 GCA_963976155.1 uncultured Kordiimonadaceae bacterium
CGCTGATATTGAAAGTGATGCTCGAGATGCCTATTTTCACCAGTGTTAGCACCAAAGTCAGTGTCTCACCAAGTCTGCTTGGGGCCTTAAAGTCCACCTCAGCGTGCACCGTTGGCACGACTTCACCACGCACCATATGGATATCGTAAAAAGAAATACCCACGCGTTTCTCAAACCACTCCTCGATGGTCGCATTGAACATCTCGAAGTATCGCGGATAAAACACAATACCTGCTGGGTCACAGTGTTGAAATCCAACTTTTTGGGTAGTTTCAAAAATCGCCATGTGAGCACCTTGACTTTACTTCGTCACTCGCCGTTTGCGAAGCTGGCGCGCTACGCCACCTGATCGGCGAGTTCATACCTTGGTTCAGCCTGTTGCTGGATTCGCCGGTCAAGCCGTCGAATGACAAGAGTATATTCATTCGGATCACCATCAATGCAACTCCCGAAGGGCAAAACGCTGAATTTTGCCTGTTTGGGTTTTGGGCAGGGCATGCGTGAAAACAATACGGCGCGGGTATTTATAGGGCGCAATTGTATGCTTCACATGATCCTGCAAAGCCTTCCGCATATCGTCCGTACCGGCTTCCCATTCTTTGAGTACAACATGGGCTTCTACGATTTGACCACGTTCTTCGTCTGGTGCCCCGATCACGGCACACTCAGCAACAGCGCTATGACTCAGGAGCGCTTCTTCAACCTCAGGCCCCGCGATATTATAGCCAGAGGAGATGATCATATCATCGGTGCGTGCTGCGAAATGGAAATAACCATCAGCATCACGGAAGAAGGCATCACCCGTTAAGTTCCAGCCACCTTTCACATATTTAGCCTGCCTGTCGTCCGCGAGATACCGACACCCTGTGGGGCCGCGCACTGCAAGCTTACCCACTTCACCGTCTGGCAGTTCGTTCATTTCGTCATCAACGATTTTGGCTTCATAGCCTGCGATCGGACGCCCAGTAACACCCGGCTTCGCATCCTCAAGATGATTTGAGATAAAAATATGCAACATTTCGGTCGCACCAATACCATCAAGGATCGGCGTGCCTGTTTTTGCTGTCCATTCTTTGTAAACTGGCACCGGTAGTGTTTCACCCGCAGACACCGCGATACGCAGGGATGACAAGTCAGCACCGCCTTCCATCGCAGCCATCATAGCCCGGTAAGCGGTTGGTGCGGTAAAACACACCGTCGCCTTATATTTCTCGATAATCTCCACGAGGTTCGCTGGCGACGCCTTCTCAAGCAAAGTAGCTGTTGCACCAAACCGCAAGGGGAAGATCGCAAGACCACCAAGGCCAAACGTGAAAGCCAGTGGCGGTGAACCAACAAAAACATCATCAGGCGTAATGCCAAGCACCTCTTTCGCATACCCGTCTGCAATGATCATCAGGTCGCGGTGGAAATGCATGGTGGCTTTCGGTGCGCCCGTGGTACCGGACGTAAAGCCCAAGAGCGCCACATCATCACGGCCCGTTTTCACGGCTTCGAAGGTAACCGGTTTATCAAGCGCAAGTTGGTCGAGTTCCGTATTGAAATTGGATGTGCCGTCGAAATCAGCAATACGCTCTAGGCACGTGCCCTCAAGGCACGGCTCCATTTCTTCCATTAAACGTGCGTCACAAAGCGCAAGTTTAACCTGCGCTTTTTCTATAACCTTCTTCAGTTCCACTGCCCGGAGCATCGGCATGGTGTTAACAGCAACCGCCCCTGCTTTGGTGACTGCAAGCCACGCAGCAACCATAGCTGGATTATTCGCCGAGCGCAGCAAAACACGGTTACCCGGCTCAATACCGTAATCTTCCACCAATACGCGGGCGATACGATTAGACCAGTCAGCGAGCTCTTTGTAAGTGCGTTTTCGGCCCTGCCCGATAAGCGCAATATGATCACCAAATCCACGTTCAACCATACGGTCAGTCAGCTCAACACCCGCATTCATATAGTCCGGATACTGAAAATTTGGCCGATCGAGCTTCAGCTCAGGCCAGCTTCCTTCAGGCGGCAAATTATCGCGCGTAAAAGTATCAGTATGTGCAGTTGGTCCTAACATGTCAGCTTCCCATTTTCTTCACTAACCCATTTGGGCCTTTTTCTTATTCGTCACTCGCCGACTGGATCGGCGAGTCCAGAGATTGTTTGCTGCGCTCACTAGATTCGCCGGTCAAGCCGTCGAATGACGCGAAACTATCTAACCCGTCATAACTTGGCGAGCTATCACTACCTTTTGAACATCTGTTGCCCCTTCGTAGATACGAAGGGCGCGAATTTCCCGGTAAAGCGATTCAACAATCGAGCCTTTCCTCACACCGTCACCGCCGTGAATTTGCACTGCTTGGTCAATAACTTTTTGTGCTGCCTCTGTTGCATACAGTTTGGCCATTGCGGCCTCACGCGTTACGCGCGGCGCACCCCCGTCCTTTGCCCATGCAGCCCGGTAAATCAGCAAGGCTGCCGCATCAACATCCACTGCCATATCGGCAATATGCCCCTGCACCATCTGAAGGTTGCCAAGCGGCGCACCAAACAATTGCCGCGAAGCAGCACGGCTGAGCGTTTCATCAAGCGCACGGCGCGCAAAACCGAGCGCCGCCGCCCCAACGCTCGAACGGAATACATCAAGAACTGACATGGCGATTTTAAAGCCCTGCCCAGCTTCACCAATAAGGGCAGACTTAGGCACATGCACGTTATTGAAACGAAGATGCGCAAGCGGATGCGGCGCAACGGCTTCAAGGCGCTCAACGACCTCAAGGCCCTCGGCGTCTCCCATCACCATGAAGGCTGACAGCCCCTTTGCGCCGGGCGCTTCGCCCGTGCGGGCAAACACCGTGTAATAATCAGCGATACCACCATTTGATATCCAGGTTTTTTCACCGTTTATCACATAGTGGTCACCATCTAGCTTAGCGGTCATTTCAATGTTTGCCACATCGGAACCAGACTTTGGTTCCGTCAGTGCAAATGCTGAAATAGCGCGGCCTGAGCGTGTTTCATCGAGGAAAGCTTGCTGCTCAGACGAACCAAATAGCGAAAGCGCACCAGTGCCAAGCCCTTGCATGGCAAAGGCAAAATCAGCGAGGCCATCATGCCGCCCAAGTGTTTCGCGGATAATACACAAGCTTCTGACATCAAGACCTTTACCTGTGGCCGTATCAGCGCCTGAATAATTCAGCCAGCCTGCAGCCCCTAGCTTTGTAACCAGGTCTCGGCAGGCAGCGTCCACATCACTATGGTCAACATGGAGGTTGCCTTCGCACCATGCGTCCAAGTCCGTCGCAAGGGTACGGTGGCTATCATCAAAAAAGGGCCAGCTCAGGAAGCTTTTGTCAGCCATGATCAATCCCCTTCAAACACTGGTTTTGCTTTGGCGACAAACGCCCGGTACGCGCGCTCGAAATCCTTAGTTTTCATGCAAATTGCTTGGGCCTGCGCTTCTGCTTCAATCGCCTGATCCAGTGTCATGGACCATTCCTGATTAAGCTGATTTTTAGTCATCATGTTAGCAAAGGTTGGACCCGCAGCGATGCGTTCCGCCATCTTCATGGCTTCTGCTTCCAACGCGTCACCTGGCACCAACCGACTATAGAAGCCCCAATTTGCGCCCTCTTCCGCGCTCATAGGACGGCCAGTATAAAGCAGCTCTGCCGCGCGGCCTTGCCCAATGATACGCGGCAGTATCGCGCATGCGCCCATATCACAGCCCGCAAGCCCGACACGGTTAAAAAGAAATGCTGTTTTAGCTTCTGGTGTAGCGATCCTCATGTCGGATGCCATCGCAGAAATAGCCCCAGCACCAACTGCAATCCCGTCCACCGCCGCAATGATAGGCTGCGGTGCGCTAATCATAGATTTCACCAAATCACCGGTCATGCGCGTGAATTTCAGCAGGTCAGGCATATCCATATCAACGAGCGGGGCAATAATATCATGTACATCGCCGCCCGAGCAGAAGTTACCCTCGTTGCTCGCAAACACAAATGCTTTGATATGGTCAGCATAGACTGCATCACGGAACATATCCCGTAGTTCAGCATAGCTCTCAAACGTTAGTGGGTTTTTCCGGTCAGGTCTGTCCAGTCGGATAACAGCAACCTTGCCTCTAAGCTCAAAAAGGAAGTGCTTCGGTTTGAAGTTCTCTAATCTATTCATGCTCTAGTGCTCCCCTTCACTATCGTGTCCATCAACCCGCGCAAGCCGGGTGATAATGCCTGCGGCGTCATCATAATTTACATCTGCAAATAACTCGTTGAGCCGCGCCTCATGGCTCGCTGCCAGTTCACCAAAAAAAGTTCGGCCATCATTCGTGAGCCGAACCCTTGTTGAACGACGGTCGCCTTCAATCGCAATCCGCTCCACAAGGCCATCCGTTACAAGCCGTTCAATGATGCCTGTTACATTGCCGTTCGAGACCATCAGCTCCTGACTAAGTTCTGACATGCGCAGACCTTCATCAGACCGATCAAGCGCCGCCATCACGTCAAAACGTGGCAAGGTCGTATCAAACTCAGTGCGTAAATGTTCACGCACTTCATTCTCAATCAATTTCGTCGCACGGAGCATGCGCACCCAAAGACGAAGGCGCTGTTTCGAGAGAACTTGTAGTTCAGTTTCATCCATTAAATTTCCCCCCCGGAAATGGAAATGGCTTGGCCATTGATCGAACTGGCTGCATCACTACAGAGCCACAGTGTAGTCGCGGCAACTTCTTCTGGCTGAATTAGTCTGCCTTGCGGATTATCTGACGCTAATATCTGCCGCGCTTCTTCTGTCGAACGACCTGTCTTTTTAACAATTGTCTGTACGGATTTATCAAGGAGCGGCGTATCCACAAAACCTGGGCAAACAGCATTCACCGTCACACCTGTCTTCGCAACCTCTAGGGCGAGTGCTTTCGTAAGTCCCACCACACCATGCTTTGCTGCACAATAAGGTGCCACATAGCTATACCCCTTGAGGCCTGCAGTTGATGCAATCGAAATCAAACGACCCCATCCTTGTTTCTGCATATCCACCAAGGCAGTTTGAAGCGTATGAAATACCCCAGTCAGATTCACACCTATCATTCGGTCCCAATGGCCTTCATCCACTTTTCCAAATGGCGCACTTTCCGCAGCCCCAGCGTTAGCAATGACAATGTCGACCAGGCCATTCTTTACTTTTGCTTGTTCAAACATAGACCGAACCGACGCACCATCTGTCACATCCGCAATAACTGCTGCAATGTTCTCCGACTTGCTAGCCACCCCCTCAAGTGGTTCAGCACGCCGTCCAGAAATAGTGACCTTTGCACCTTCAGCTGCAAGAATAAGCGCAATCGCAGCGCCAACTCCAGTGCCACCCCCAGTTACAAGCGCATGCTTCCCGTTTAGTAACGCCATACTTATACTTTCACAGTTAATGTTTCGCCTCGCTCTGCGAGCCGGCACATCTGATCTCGGCCCGCTTCATAAGGCTTTGGCCAGTTGACGCTTGTTTCACCCAAAGCTGCGGCTGCGTGCAAAGTCCAGTAAGGGTTTGCAAGGTGAGGCCTTGCAAGACAAACAAGATCCGCCCTGCCCGCAATCAAGATAGAATTCACATGGTCTGGCTCATAGATATTACCCACTGCCATTGTCTTAAGGCCTGTTTCATTTCGGATGCGATCTGAAAATGGCGTCTGGAACATACGGCCATACACAGGCTTACCTTTTGTCGATGTTTGTCCCGCAGACACGTCAATGATGTCTACGCCAGAATCCCCAAGGATACGCGCGATTTCCACTGCATCTTCTGGGGTAACGCCTTCATCACCAACCCAGTCATTTGCAGAAATCCGCACTGAAATTGGCTTACCTTCAGGCCAAACAGCGCGTACAGCATGATAAACCTCAAGCGGATACCGCATACGATTTTCAAGCGATCCGCCATATTCATCCGTGCGCTTATTTGTAAGCGGTGTAATGAAGGAGGACATCAAATACCCATGGGCATAATGAAGTTCAAGCCAGTCAAAGCCAGCTCGCTCCGCCATTCTTGCTGCAGCAACATAATCGGCCTTAATGCGGTCCATATCTTCGCGAGTTGCTGCGTATGGCACTTGGTTGTTTTCTGACCATGGTACAGTAGATGCTGCCATCAGGTCCCAGTTTCCACTTTTAAGCGGGGCATCCATGCCTTCCCAACCAATATTGGTTGAGCCCTTAGGGCCTGCATGCCCAATTTGCACTGCTACCTTTGCATCCGTTTCCGCGTGGATGAAATCCGTAATACGTCTCCAACCGGCTTCATGCTCCGGCGCATAAAGACCTGGGCAACCGGGCGTAATACGTGCCTCCGCTGATGGGCATGTCATTTCAGTATAGATAAGCCCTGCACCACCCTTTGCTCGTTCTGCATAATGAGCAAAGTGCCAATCACCAGGCACGCCGTCTGTCGCTTTATACTGGGCCATAGGTGACACGACTACGCGGTTTACAAGCTCTAAACCTCTTAGCTTAAACGGCGCAAACATAGGTGCCTTCGCTTTGGTTACTGTAGGGTCAGCCTGCTGCTGGAACCAAAGCTCTGCACTCTCAAGCCATGCCTTATCTCGCAGACGTAGGTTTTCGTGACTAATACGCTGTGAACGCGTAAGAAGAGAATAGTTAAACTGGACAGGGTCAAGGTCCAAGTACCGCTCAACTTCTTCAAACCATTCAAGTGAGTTGCGTGCAGCAGACTGGAGGCGCAACACCTCGAGACGGCGCTCATCCTCATAGCGTTCAAAGGCCTGCCCCATTGTCGGTTCGCTGTGCAAATAGTCCGCGAGCGCGATAGCGCTTTCCATCGCAAGTTTAGTGCCAGAGCCAATTGAGAAATGTGCCGTAGCTGCCGCATCGCCCATTAACACAATATTACCTGTGGACCATTTTTCACAAAGCACACGAGGGAATTTAAGCCAAGCAGAACCCCGAATATGGTTTGCATTACTCATTAAATCATGACCACCAAGGTGGCTAGAAAAGATGCTTTCACAAACAGAAATGCTTTCCTGCTGGCTCATTTCGCCGAAACCAAATTTATCCCATGTATCCTGTGAGCACTCTACGATGAACGTCGCGGTTTCATCATCAAACTGATACACATGCGCCCAGACCCAACCGTGCTCGGTCTCTTCAAAAATGAAAGTAAAGGCATCATCAAACTTTTGCCGTGTACCTAACCAAACAAATTGGCATGCCCTTACATCAATATCAGGTCGGAAGGCATCTTCATGCTGCTTGCGCACTTTTGAATTAAGGCCATCAGACGCAACAATCAGATCATAGCCCTTCAAATCATCCGTCGAGTCAATATCTGTTTGATACTCAATTTTCACACCAAGGGCTTCAGCGCGCGCTTGCAAGATGTTCAGAAGTTTCATACGGCCAATGCCGCAAAACCCATGCCCTGTTGAGACCGTACGGACACCACCGTGCACAACTGCTATATCGTCCCAGTAAGCAAAATTGTTCCCAATTTCTTCTGAACTTGGAATGTCATTTTCCGCAAAATTTTCAAGGGTTTCAGCAGAGAACACCACGCCCCAACCGAAGGTATCATCTGGCTTATTGCGCTCAAACACCGTTATGTCATGGCTAGCGTCGCGCAATTTCATACTGATCGCAAAATAAAGGCCTGCTGGTCCACCACCCATACACGCAATACGCATCATCATTCCCCTTTTTGGTCGCAATATATTTTAAACTTAAAATAACTATGTGCCTAGAAATAATTTATTTCAAGCTTAAAATATATACTTGAAGAAGGTTTCTGTTTCAGAGATCATGTTCTTCAATTAGTCTGGGCCAATATGCCAAAGGGATGGAACGCTAATGCTTATGGACATTACTGATTGGGACGACGCTTACTCAAACGCCAAATACATTTCAGGCTCTGACACAATAGTAGATGAATGGAATACAAGCGCTGCGGGTTTTCGTTCAAAGGCGACATCTCAACTTGATATTCCTTATGGCAAGGGGAAACGTGAGTGCTTTGACTTATTCTTCCCTGATGAAACACCAAAAGGTCTTATCGTGTTTATCCACGGGGGGTACTGGCTAGACTTTGACAAGTCTTCTTGGTCACATTTAGCGGCTGGATCTATCGCAAATGGCTGGGCTGTTTGCATGCCCTCTTATGATCTGTGTCCTAACATACGTATCTCTGGCATTACCGAGCAAATTGGGGCTGCCATTAACAAAGCTGCCACAATGATCGCTGGCCCAATTCATATTACCGGACATTCAGCAGGAGGACACCTGGCTATACGTATGGGCTGCGCGAACACCCCTCTTACGCCTGAAGTCATTTCTCGTGTCAGCAACATAGTTGGTATCAGTGGCCTCTATGACCTCAACCCGCTAATACTCACCAGCATGAACAATGATTTGCAAATTGACGAGCCTGAAGCAGCTAGTGAAAGCCCTGTTTTACTTAAACCACACAATAAAATTGTCTTTACCAGTTGGGTCGGCGCTATTGAACGGCCTGAGTTTCTCCGTCAAAGCAAACTGCTGCAAACCGCATGGGGTAAACACGGAATTTCCGTTGAATATACTGAAGCAGCCGACAGACACCATTTTGATGTGATTGCACCACTTTCCGATGCAAATAGTGCTTTAACCCTGAAATTACTCGCCTAATACACGTCGTTTTAGAGCTTGGTATATTTTCATACCAAGCTCAGGCCCTTGAAGCGGATAAAGAAACGGTTCTATCGCTTCCAGTTCCATAACACATAACTTGCCGCTATCACCCCGCACCATGTCTACACGCGCATATAGTGGTATCTCGCTTAAAGCATCCAGCACATTACTCGCTTCCAGCAAATCTTGACCATTAGGAGCATAAGAAGTCTCAAGACCACCGTATAATGACTGAATACGATACTCACCGGCCACAGGCCGTTTTTGTACAGCATGGCAAAACTCACCATCCACAAAAATGAAGCTTATCTCGCCCTCATCTTTGATTGCCTGTAAAAAAGGCTGCACCATCATCGGCTCCAGCATTTCAGGAACAATGTCTCCCGGCTTTAGCCTATACTGCCCATCAGCGTTGGCGCCGACTTGACGTTTAAAAACAAGGTCATCTGCCCCCAACATTTCAAAGGCTTTGCCGACATCTTCTGCCGTCACCTTATCAAACCAAAGTGTAGGGACTGTCCTTGTGCCTTTATCTGCCATATCCCGCAAATATGTTTTTTCGTAGTTCCAACGAACAAGCTCCAGTGAATTATAGAGCAGCGTCTGGCTTGAAATCTGCCCTAGTGCCGCCAGAAACTCTTGTGGCCTATCAGGATAGTCCCATGTGGTGCCGATAATCACCGCATCATAAGAAGCCCAGTTAGTACCGGGATCATCCCAACACAAATCTTCTAAAATACTCCCGTCCGCCTCAATAGGTGGACGTAGCACAGCCATCATTTGGTCATGCTCGAACGCATCCGCACGGCGCTTAACCGCACCGGGTATTGTTAATTGTGATGCGAGATAGCAAATGCGCACGGCGAACACCTCAGCACTTAGATGGTTTTAAACGATGCTCTTACTTCCCAACATCGTCGTGATAACCAGAGTCTCGGGTGAAAGCATTAAAACAAATAATCGTTTTGGTATTTGCAATACCCTTGATGGTTTGCACTTTATCGTTCACAAAGCGCCCAATATCATCTGATGCGCTTACATTAAACTGCGCAATCAGGTCGAAATCACCTGATGTTGAGTAAACCGTTGGCGCCTCTTCGATGTCATCAACAAGACTTGATGCTACTTCGTAGATTTTACCAAGTTCACATTTGATCTGAACGTAAAAAGTTCTCATCGAGGTGTCTCTCTTAAAAGGTAGGTGGCTTGCCCCTTTGTAAGGGGAAGCCATACCCAATTGCAACATCCGAACATGCCCTATGTGATTTATTCACCCTATTTCACAGGCATTTTACCGCATCATATTTGAGTTACAGACAGTTTAGCCATTTGCTTTTCCTAAAAATAGGAGGCCATCGTAAAGGGTTAGACCCCAAAAACCGTAATTTTCACTGATGGGTCAGAAATTATTGAGGAATAAACTCAACCAAAACCATAAAAAGGGAACCAAGACATAAACCTTGGTTCCCTTTTCTAACGATTAATAAGTTCTACCGGTTCATATACTTATCACGCAACATCGTCCGACGAGAAACAAGTGGCATATCCTTACCATCCACAAGTACATGTGTAGTATTTGAGGTCACCTGAAGCGGATCACCGTCCCAGACAGCAATATTTGCAACATTACCTGCTTCAAGAGCGCCATACCCTTCAAGTCCAAAGATGTCAGCTGGAACAACAGTGATTGCTTGCATTGCAGTTTCCCAATCAAGGCCGTGGGCAACCGCCATTGCAGCTACTTGAGCAATATTCCCTGCAGCAGTATGGTTTCCACCAGCACCCGCAGGAGCAATTGCAAACTTAACACCAGCAGCCTTCAATTTAGCTGCGTTGCTGCGACTTGCCCATACAACATCAAAGCTCCTTGGTAAATTATCCTGTGGATCAATAACGACAGCAACATCAGCAGCCACAAGCTCTTCAGCCACACGCCAAGCCTCAGAAGCACCGATAAGGACTAGGTCCAAACCATAATCCGCCTTCAAGACAAGCGCTTGGCGAATATCAACTTCACTGTCGACACGCATAGCAAGAATTTGCTTGCCCTCAACCACAGGAATAAGCGCATCCATATTAATGGCAGTTAAAAGATAGTCAGTCCGCCCTTTACCTTTCTGAACAGCTGAACGATTACGTTTGTAATCTTTCACATCATCCAGAATACGGCGCAGTCTTGCCCACGCCACAGAGCGATTGCCCCCTTCAGACAAGTCCATGACCATTGGCCCTTTGCCTATTGCCATATCAGGCGCGCTATTAAGGGAAACAAAAACACCGCTCCCAAGGAACATACCATCTGCACCAGAAGGATTGGAAACAGCATGTGTAATACCATTCCGGCGGTTATCTGCGATAACTATCGAGCGATAATTCAGGCCGTACTTCACATCAAAAGCAGCACCAAAGATAGAGTCGCTCGCATCATGTGCATTTGTATGGGCAACAGCGGAAACCTCAGACAAACCCAAAATTGAATCCGGATGCATAAAGCCCGGAGCAACGACCTGACCTTTAGCATTAATTACAATCGCATCAGCGGGGACAGAAACTCTAGTTCCAACCTCTTTGATAATGCCGTCTTTAATCAATACGGTGGCATTTTCCAGTGTACCCGCAGAACCAAGCGTATGAACGGTGCCACCAGTAATCGCAACGGTATCAGCCGTAAGCGGGCTTGTAGCAACCGCAATAAAACAGGAAGCCGCTACACAATATTTTTTCAACGTTTTCATTATTGGTGCGCTCCTTTAGTAACATAACCGGTTTCAAAGTCGCCTTGGCGCAAAGTATCAGGATTCGCTCGATCAAACATCAACGCGCCATCAATGTAGACTTTATCCGTTAACGTGTAGCTATTAAATGGATCACCATTCCAAACAACTACATCCGCCATCTTGCCCTCTTCTAGGCTACCTGTTTGGTCAGCAACACCAATCGCTTTCGCGGCATTAAGCGTAATCCAAGTCATAACCTCACCTTTGGTAAAATCTATACCTGCACGTTTACCGTCAGCCCAAGCTTTTGCAGCTTCTTGGTTCAAACGCTGAATGCCTAAGTCATCGTCTGAATGTACAATTGCGCAAGCACCAGCTTTAGCAACCATCGGCACATTCTCTTCAATGCCATCAAAAGCTTCCATCTTGAAGCCCCACCAGTCAGCCCACATGGCAGAACAAATTTCTTCGTCCTTTAAAAGGTCTTTAATTTTATAGGCTTCAACCGCGTGGTGGAAAGTCGAGATCTTGTAACCAAATTCCTTGGACATATTGATCATCGTCGCCATTTCGTCTGCACGATAACAATGGTTATGTACAAGTATCTCACCGCTCAAAACACCTGCCAGCGTATCCAGCTCTAGGTCACGCGTTGGTTTTTTGGCATCTTCTTTACCGGCTACTACGTCAGCTTCGTATTCATCCCAGCTTTCTTTATAACTTTGCGCTTTAATCCAAGCCTTACGGTATCCAGCTTGGTTACCCATGCGAGTTGAAGGCCCACCGCGCGTACCGTAGAAGCGCTTAGGGTTTTCACCGCAGGCCATTTTCAGGCTGTATGGTGCACCGGGGAATTTCATGCCTTCCCGTGTTGTACTATAGACGTTCTTAAGCGTCACACCACGGCCACCAATCAAGTTTCCTGATCCGGGAAGAATTTGTAATGTGGTCACACCACCCTCAAGTGCGCGCGCATATCCGGGTTCCTGCATCCAAAGTGAATGCTCCACCCAGACGTCCGCAGTCACAGGGCGCACCATCTCATTACCATCATATAAAAGAGCGCCGCCTGGGTTTCCCCAGGCACCAAGGTGCGAATGCACATCAATAATGCCCGGTGTAACCCATTTCCCGGATGCATCAACCACTATCGCACCCGCAGGGGCCTCAATATTTTGACCAACGGCTTTAATTTTGCCTTTTTCAATCAAAATAGACGCATTATCCAACTGTTCGCCCGTTCCGGTTAAAACTGTAGCATTCTGAATAAGTGTATAATCAGCAGATGGCCGAGGCTCATACGTGCTGGGATAAGGGTCCTTATTAAAAGCACTCTTATTCATATCGTCATCCGCAGCACCAACTGCAAAGGCAAACATGCTGACAGCGGCTGTCATACATGCTGCTTTTCGGAAAATGCTTATTGAAACACCTTCCATTTTCATATCCCTCATAGATTCCCTCCAAATTATATAATTTATATTCTGCTAGCCTTTGACTCTTGCATGCCGTTTTACAAGCAAATTATCCCAGTTATTACGACGAATGGTGCATTATGAGCGGTAAACCGTTGTCTGGGCACAATAAGACACTGAAAAGCCAAATAACCGAGACCACGTTTACTATGTTAATCTCAGCCTGTGAAATCAGGCCCTATGATTTGATGTCTAACAACTTAAAAATAGAATCGTTAGTCTCAGGAGAAAAAGTAATGTCTTCCTGACCAGTCAATAAGTCACGGTTTCCAAGATTGTACCGCCTGGACTAGTTCATTAATCAATGCAGCGATATTAGAGGCCTTTTCTGTCTCATATTCATATGGGAATTCTTCATCCATATAGGTGCTCTGCGAGAGTTCTAGCTGAACAGCGTGTACGTTGTTCACTGGGTCACCATAATGCCTCGTGATAAAGCCACCTTTGAAGCGCCCGTTGAGAACAGAGGAATAAACCTGCTGATCCGAAGCAATCTCCATAATGGCTTCTGACAATGCCGGGGAACATGTTTCGTCATTATTCGTACCAAAGTTCAAGTCAGGCAAGCGCCCTTCAAAAAAGCGTGGAACATGCGAACGAATAGAATGTGCATCCCAAAGCAGCGCATAACCATGGATAGCTTTCACTCGTTCAATTTCAGCTTTGAGTGCACTGTGATATGGCCTCCAGTATGCCTCTACTCGCTCACGCACTTCAGCCTCATCTGGTGCTTGGCCAGCCAAATAAACTGCTTCCTCGTCAAAGGTCGTCGTGGGGCAGAGCTCTGTTACATTCTGGCCAGGGTACAAGCTTCTACCAGAAGGGTCTCTATTCAAGTCAATCACATACCGTGCGTAGTTCGCCTTGATGTACGTAACACCCATGTCTACCAAAAAGGAATAAAGCTTCGGCAAATGCCAATCGCAGTCAGGCGTATTACATGCCGCGTCTGTCATTCTATCAGAATAAGGAGAAATATCCTCCCCGCTATGAGGAAACGATACAATCAAGGGGCCCTGGCCCCTTGTTAAGTCAAAGACTTTATTCACAGATTTTCTTTCCAATTAACTTTAATTAAATGATGGCAGAAGGGCGCCAACAAAGCCATTGAAATCACCTGATGCGACTAGTTTCCGCACACCTTCAATCTCTGGTGCAAAATACCGATCTTTATCGTAAAAAGCTGCTTCACCACGAACCAACTTGTGCGCATGCTCAAGTGTATCACTTGATTTGGCAGGACGATGGAAATCTACCCCTTGCGCTGCACCAAGAAGCTCAATAGCAATCACTGCACCGGCGTTAAACGACATATCATGCAAGCGCCGCGCAGAATGTGTAGCCATTGAGACATGGTCTTCCTGCCCTGCGGATGTTGGAATGCTATCTACACTACCGGGATGCGCGAGAGATTTATTCTCACTAACCAGCGCCGCTGTTGTTACCTGTGCAATCATAAAGCCACTATTAAGACCACTGTCTTCCACTAAAAAGGCAGGAAGCCCTGACATATGTGGGTCAACCAACAGTGCCGTCCTGCGCTCAGAAATTGAGCCCACTTCAGCAATAGCAACCGCCAGCATATCTGCCGCCATAGCAACAGGTTCTGCATGGAAGTTACCACCTGAGAGAATATCGCCTTCATCTGGGAAGATAAGCGGGTTGTCTGTTACGGCGTTGGCCTCAGTCAGCAACGTTTCAGAAGCTTGGCGTATAACACCAAGTGCCGCGCCCATAACTTGTGGCTGACACCGCAAACTGTAAGGGTCTTGAACCTTTTCACAGTCAATGTGAGATGCATTGATGTCACTGCCTTTGAGAAGTTCAATATATTTCGCTGCGGTATCGATTTGCCCTTGCTGACGGCGCACCGCGTGAATGCGCGGGTCGAACGGCACCAAACTACCTTTCATTGCATCCACTGACATAGCGCCAGCGACCATAGCGGCAGCATAGACATTTTCAATTTCAAATAAGCCAGAGAGTGCAAGTGCTGTTGAAACCTGAGTACCATTCAATAGGGCAAGGCCCTCTTTTGCTTGTAACTTAATCGGTGAAAGCCCTGCAATTTCAAGAGCATCAGCTGCGGGTATAACTTTACCTTTGTGACTAACCTCACCAACCCCAAGCAAGATTGTCGACATATGCGCGAGTGGCGCAAGGTCACCTGATGCCCCAACAGACCCCTTTGCTGGGATAACAGGGTATAGCTCTTTCCGGAGCAGTATCAGAAGCGCATCGATCACCTCAGGGCGAATACCTGAATAGCCTTGTGCAAGGCTTGTAGATTTCATCGCTAGGATCAGGCGCACGACGCCATCAGAAAGAGGCTCACCAGTGCCTGTCGCGTGCGAAAGAACTAGGTTTTCTTGAAGTGTTTCCACATCGTTTGCTGCAATACGGGTATTTGCCATAAGGCCAAAGCCAGTATTGATGCCGTAAGCTGTATCACCGCGCTCAATCAGGTTATCAACCGTTTGTCGGGACCGCTTAATCAGCTCTTGCGCGCGTTGATCAAGCTGCAAATCAGTTGGTGTTTCATAAATCGAGCGTAAATCCGCAAGCGTGAAATTCCCAGCACTACGTGTCATTGTTTGTTGTGTCATGATGGTTTCCCTATTTGCCAAGCATGGGCAAGTTGAGGCCCTTTTCACGGGCGCAGTTTTGCGCAATTTCGTAGCCTGCATCAGCATGACGCATCACACCAGTCGCAGGATCGTTCCAAAGAACCCGGCCAACACGTTCAGCAGCTTCATCCGTGCCATCACACAGTACGACAATGCCCGAATGCTGGCTGTAGCCCATACCAACACCACCACCGTGATGAAGACTAACCCACGTCGCACCTGATGCAGTATTAAGCATAGCGTTCAGAAGCGGCCAATCAGATACGGCGTCAGAGCCATCCTTCATGGCTTCTGTTTCACGGTTCGGGCTCGCGACAGAGCCACTATCCAGATGGTCACGGCCAATTACCACAGGAGCTTTTAGCTCGCCGTTTTTAACCATCTCATTGAAAGCAAGCCCTAAGCGGTGACGGTCGCCCAGCCCAACCCAACAAATCCGTGCAGGCAACCCTTGAAACTGAATGCGTTCACGCGCCATATCAAGCCAATTATGGAGATGCTTATCATCAGGAATAAGTTCCTTAACCTTCTGGTCTGTCTTGTAAATATCTTCTGGATCACCCGAGAGTGCTACCCAGCGAAATGGCCCAACGCCCCGGCAGAACAGAGGCCGGATATAGGCTGGTACAAACCCTGGGAAGTCAAACGCATTTTTCACACCCTCGTCAAAGGCCATCTGCCGAATATTGTTACCATAGTCAAATGTGGGGATGCCCATTTCGTTGAAAGCAAGCATTGCTTTCACATGTATGGCCATAGATGGTTTCGCGGCAGAAGACACTTCCTCAGGCGCTGTTTCACGTTTTGAAACCCATTCATCCACGGTCCAGCCGATAGGCAAATACCCATTCACAGGATCATGCGCCGATGTTTGGTCCGTCACAGCGTCAGGGCGAATGCCTTTCTCAACCATATAAGGGAGAATTTCCGCCGCATTGCCGGGCACGCCAACAGAAATAGCTTTACCCTCTGCATGCGATTTCTCAACAAGAGCAACCGCTTCTTCAATGGTTTCCGCACGCGCGTCTACATAGCCTGTTTTTAGACGGAAATCGATCCGGCTTTCCTGACATTCAATCGCAATACAAGAAGCACCAGCCATTGTCGCTGCGAGTGTCTGTGCGCCGCCCATGCCGCCAAGCCCTGCGGTCAAAACCCACTTACGGGATAAGTCGCCCCCAAAATGCTGGCGACCCATTTCGACAAATGTTTCGTAGGTGCCCTGCACGATACCCTGCGACCCGATGTAGATCCATGACCCTGCGGTCATCTGGCCGTACATCATCAAGCCCTTTTTATCGAGCTCGTTAAAATGTTCCCAGTTAGCCCACGCAGGTACAAGATTGGAGTTTGCAATGAGAACACGCGGTGCATTTGTATGAGTACGGAATACACCAACCGGCTTACCAGACTGTACAAGAAGCGTTTCATCTTCTTCCATACCGCGGAGTGTCGCGGCGATGGTATCAAAACTTTCCCAGTTACGGGCCGCTCGACCAATACCACCATAAACAACCAATTCCTCTGGGTTTTCAGCAACCATCGGATCAAGGTTATTCATCATCATGCGCAGTGGGGCTTCTGTAGCCCAACTTTTGCAGCTTATTTCTGTCCCCGTGGGGGCATGGATATCTGGTCTATTTTTCATGTGTCCCTCATTACTCTTACTTGGTTCGCTAGTCAGGGCTGGCGCTTGCTCCCACATTTGAGAAACGGGCCGTCAGCTCGTAACGATCTCCTGGGTACAGAAGTTTCGCAAAGCTAGCGACACGCTCGCCAGTCCATGTTTTTCGTGTAATCTCAAGACAAGGCGTTGCAGCCTCAATGTTGAGAAGATGTTCTTTATCCTTTGACGTCGCTATTGCCCGCACAACATGTTCCGCACGTAAAAGCGGCGCGACAGCTAGCAAATAATCCGTTGGCGTAGTCTTGGTGAAGTCTTCACTCAAAATATCCGGTGCAATAACGGGATTTACCCAACGTTCTTCTAGTTCGATTGGCTGCTCATCGCCTTTATGAACCACAAGCAAATAAAAGAGAGCTTCACCAACATTACAGCCAAATTCAGCTGCTAAATCTTCGTCGGCAATGACTTCTTTCAAAGCTACAACCGACGCCGACCATATTTCCCCACGCCCAGCAACTTCATCACGGATACTGACAATATCCATCGCATGGCCACGCATCCTTCGCATGGCAACAAAGCTACCCATACCAGCACGGCGCGTAATATGGCCTTCTTCGGTTAGTTCCCGCAGGGCCCGGTTCACAGTCATGCGTGAAACACCCAGCGCTTTCACAAGTTCATTCTCGCTGGGGAGTTTGTCCCCGGCTTCATACTGCCCACTTTCAATAGAAGTGAGCACATGCTTCTTTACAGATTCATACCTAGAGAGAGGGACACTCATTCGGTAAGCTCCTTGTCCGTTGCAATTTTAGAGACAAGGTTTTTATACTCCCCAAAAATCTTGTCTCCATTGCATGCTTACCATCACGAATGACCCAATTACCAGCTACCATCACATCACTGATAGGATTGGGCTGGCTAGAGAAAATAAATGTATCAACAATTTGGCCGTAGCTAGCCCCCGCAAACATAGGCGTATCAGTATTTAGCACAATCAAGTCGGCACGTTTACCGGCCACAAGTTCACCGACCGGCTGCCCAAGCGCCTGCGCGCCGCCCTTGGCCGCACTTGCCCATAAATTGATACCTGTATGGCCACCATCGTCGCCCGATAGAACTGTGCGTTCCTGCCGAACGAGGCGCTGCCCGTATTCCAAAAGTCGCAACTCTTCGCGTACATCAATACTGATATGGCTATCTGAACCAATACCCCAACGCCCACCACATTTCATATATTCAGGTACAGGGAATATACCGTCCCCAAGATTAGCTTCCGTTGCTGGGCACAAGCCTACAACAGCGCCGCTTTCAGCCACACCGCGCCATTCGGCTTCCAAAAGGTGGGTTGCATGCACAAGGCACCAACGCTCGTCAACCTTTTGGTTTTCCAAAAGCCACTCAATGGGGCGCTTTCCACTATGAGCAAGTGAAGCCTCAACTTCGCGCATTTGCTCCGAAATATGGATATGAATCGGCGCTTTGAGACTGATCTTTTCAAGCGCTTCAATCGCAGGAGCAAAACTTTCCGCATGTACGGCACGAAGGGAATGAAAAGCCATTCCGAGCTTATGCCGCCCTTTCAGCTTACCCCCGAGCACTTGCAGCAAACGACCGAAATCTTCATTTGAATGCAAGAAAGATTGTTGCCCCTCCTCTGCAGGTTTACCGCCAAAGTCTGACGCCTGATAAAGTACGGGCAAATGTGTCAGTGCAACACCGCTAGTCTCTGCCGCGCCTATTATAGCTTCTGACATCGCAAGCGACTGGTCTATATGACTATTATGCAAATAGTGAAATTCACCAACTGCCGTATAGCCCGCCTTCAGCATTTCAACATAAAGTGCTGATGCAATCACCTTCAGCGCGGCGGGGTTCATTCGCTTCGCAAAATGATACATCGCGTTTCGCCAGCTCCAAAAGTTGGACTGGCCCGGTTTTTTGTATTCCGTGAGGCCAGCAAAAGCGCGCTGAAACGCATGACTATGGAGGTTTGGCATAGAAGGCAGAACCGTATCAAAGCAGAAAACGCCTTTCGGGGCTTTCACTCCTGCCTCAATAGATTCAATAATACCATCAGCGCTGATACCCATACAGATATCCTGCGCCCAATCAGCACCTAACAGGCCTTCTTTGAAATAGATTTTTTGCATTCAAAACCTCACTTGTATATACAGGTTCGTACAAGTAATTTTGCCTGTCAACAAAAAGCTGTGCTATACATGCAAACAGGGCCAATACTCAGGGGAAAAAGTCAGTGTTTGATAGACTTTATACGAATCTCAACATTGCAACAATGGTGAAAGACAAAGCAAACTATGGCACGATCCTTAGGGGGGCAATCGCTGTAAAAGACAGACGACTCGCATTTGTGGGGACGGAAGCTGGCCTCCCTTCCCGCGCAGCCAAAGAGCATGAAGATTGCGGTGGCAACTGGGTTTTCCCAGGCTTCATTGATTGCCATACCCATATTGTCTTTGGCGGCAACCGCGCCCGTGAGTTTGAAGCGAGACTTAATGGTGTCTCTTATGAGACATTAGCGCGCCAAGGTGGAGGCATCCTCTCAACCGTTAATGCAACACGAAAAGCAACCGTCGAAGAGCTAACAGCCTCTGCTGTAAAACGCCTAAAATATCTTGCGGCTGACGGTGTCACCACCGTCGAAATTAAATCCGGTTATGGTCTGACGTTTGATGACGAAAAGAAAATGCTGCGCGCCGCAAAAGCCGCAGCGGTAGAAGTCGGCCTGTCCGTTCGCACCACTTTCCTTGGGGCCCACGCCCTGCCCCCAGAGTATGCAGGAGACCCAGACAGTTATATCGATCATATCTGTGAAATGATGCTGCCTGCACTTGCTAAAATCGGCCTTGTAGACGCGGTAGACGCTTTCTGTGAGGGGATCGGTTTTACTTACGAGCAAACAGAGCGGCTATTTGAAACAGCAAAACGCCACGGCCTGCCAGTAAAACTACATGCTGAGCAGCTATCTGACCTCTGCGGTGCGGAGCTTGCCGCAAAATTTGGGGCTTTGTCGGCGGACCATCTGGAATATGCCAATTCAAAAAGCATTAAGGCAATGGCTGAGGCAGGTACCGTTGCGGTTCTACTGCCTGGTGCCTTCTATGTACTCAGTGAAACCAAGCGCCCACCTATTGAAATGATGCGCGCCGCTGGTGTCGATATGGCGCTCGCAACAGACGCCAACCCCGGTAGTTCGCCTGTACTCTCGATCCAGCTTATGATCCATATGGGCTGCACCCTGTTTGGCATGACCCCCGAAGAGGCCATTGCAGGAATCACAAGAAACGCTGCCAAAGCGCTTGGCCTTGATGACAGAGGAACCTTAGAAACAGGGAAACGAGCTGATATGGTCTTTTTCGATATCGAAGAACCCGCTGAGCTGGCCTACTGGGTTGGTGGGCAAAAGCCGAGTAAGATTGTCCGCGCAGAGTTTTAAATGCCCCCCTAATCGTCAAGGCGTCTAACAGACAATATCATTACAGGCTCCGTTAATATTTGCCCGCTTATATACTCAAGTGGTTCACCTTCTTTTGGCATATCAGTTGGGAGCTGTTGAATTTTTTGCACAATATCAAGGCCACTAGTTATTTTACCAAAGGCCGCAAACCCTTGCCCGTCCGGGTAGCGTTTACCACCAAAATCTAGTTCAGGCTGGTCGGTTACTGTTATGAAAAACTCCGAAGCTGCAGTTCCTGGTTCAAAGCGCGCTATAGAGATTGCCCCCGCCACATGGCGTACTCCGGTCTGATCGGTCGTTTCATGAGGAATTGGCGGAAAATATTTCGCGCCCTCATCCATACCAAGGCCGCCTTGTATCACTTCAATTTTAATATCATTTTGTGTCTGATTATCCTGTCGCACCACCCGGTAAAAACTAGCGTCAGTATAATGGCCCGCATCCACATATTTCAGAAAGTTCTCTACTGTAATCGGCGCCTTGTCCTCATATAACTCAAGCTCGACATTTCCTTCTTCAGTAACCATTAAAATATTCACGGTTCCATCACTACCACATGCCGTTAAAAGGCCGAGCAGCAGAGTTCCAATAAATAATTTTAGAGTATTTCTCATTTTTTGCTCCAAATAATATGGCACCGGGATAATCGCATTAAAGTATAATCTGACCATTCTTTATGACGTTTTGTATCCCGCTACCTGCACTATCAAACACCGACAGGTCATCAAGTGGGTTCCGGTCCAAAATCAGCAAATCAGCCATTGCTCCTTCGGCCACAACACCGAGCGCTCCAGATTTACCAAGAAGGTCTCCTGCAACAGACGTCGCAGACTTTAATATTTCAAACGGCGACTGTATTTCGCGCCGAATACTAAATTCGTCACATTGATACTTGTGCATCTCACCTAATAAATCAGTGCCAAATGCCACCTGCACACCTGCACGTGTCGCATTTTCAAGAGACTGAAGTCCTGCTTCTGACACTTCAGCAAGCTTGGAAAAATTTCTTTCCGTAAAGCCAAACGTGCGCCCATTTTCGGCCAAAGCCTTATAGGTCACAAGAGTTGGAACTAAGAAAGCACCTTGGTCAGCCATCAAGCGTGCAGTTGCAGCACCAAGAAAATTCCCATGCTCAACAGACCGGATACCAAGCCCTACTGCTTTCTTTATCTGCTCGTCCATATAGAGGTGCGCCATCACATAACTGCGGCGACGCTCTGCTTCTTCAACGGCAGCAAGTATTTCGTCGTTTGTAAATTGACATAACCAAACAGGGTCAGCGTCAGTTGAGACGCCGCCATTCAACATCATTTTGAGTTGTGTTGCACCCTTTCTGAACTCTTCACGAGCAGCTTTTCTTACCTCGTCAACACCATCAACCACACACACAAGATGCGCGTTATGGCTTGCACATAAACAGGGTTCTGTCTGGTTCTTTGATCGTATTTCACCGTGCCCACCTGTCTGCGTTAACGGCCGCCCAGAGAAAAAAATGCGAGGCCCTTTTACCAAACCTAGCTCGGTGGCTCGCGCAAGCCCGAAGTCTGCCCCTCCAGCATCACGGACACTCGTAAACCCTCGTCTGAGAGTATCTTCAAGCAACCTCGACGCTGCGGGATAAATTAGTGAGGGGGGAAGTGTATGAGTATTATACCCTTCAACCTGAACAAGGCAGGCATGATAGTGAGCATCTATCAGGCCAGGCATCAAGGTTTTACCCATGCCGTCAATCACTTGTGCATTCGAGAGGCTTATCTCAGATGAAGCCATCTCCCGAATAAGGTTCCCCTCTATTACAACCTGCTGGTTTTCTTTGATTTCCGGCGAAAGCCCGTCAAACACATCGACGTTTTTGACAATAATCATAGGTTCACTCAGCATTTTGCAACAAAGGGAAACCCCTTTATTTAACCTTAAAAATCAACACGCATTGAGAGGCCAATAGTTCGTGGCGTCACGCGAATTTTGGCGTCTGGATCAAAAGGCGGACGACGTAGTGAACGAATAATGCCGGCGCTATCAAACAGGTTATTAGCAAAAACTGAGATTTCAAAGTTGTCCCACTTCACACCAACGCGGAGGTTCGCGAGAGTGTAAGCCGCCATCCGACGATGGTTTGCACCAAGCAAATCGAACTCGGTGTGGCGCTCGCCTGTGTGCTGAACATTCGCCCACAAGAAACCATCCATTGTGTCAGAAAGAGGCCGCTGATAATCCACACTACCGTTCATAGTGAGCTTCGGTACATAAGGGGCATTATCACCTTTTTCAGCGTTCAAGTTTGGCACATCTTCATTAAGCTGGCTGTCGATATGAGTTGCACCGAAGTTAACAGACAGGTTGTCTGTCACACGTGCGTTCAATTCAAACTCAAGGCCCTTACTCGTTGCCTTACCGATATTTTCACGGAAACCAAAACCACACTCAAAACTACGGCTTGTCTGCATATCATCCCACTTCACATGGAAGTAAGTGGCATTCACTGAAACCTTACCGTCAGCAAGGCTGGTTTTTGTACCCAGTTCATAGTTCCACGTTTTATCAGGGCCAAAGAAACGGGTGTCGCCACCATCACGGGCAACTTCTGCAAGCTCATCCGCGCACACAGATTCCGGAATACTGCCATTGATACCGCCGTAACGGAAACCACGAGCAGCTTGTGCATAGATCATAACATCGTCTGTCACATCATAAGACACGTTGAATTTAGGGTTAAAACCATC
>CAXBKT010000037.1:0-23061 GCA_963976155.1 uncultured Kordiimonadaceae bacterium
CTTTGGCCGGGCAGACGAAATGGAAACTGAAAGTGCCACCGAGCCAGAAATCATCTTTTTTGATGAACCTACCACAGGCCTTGACCCAATTATGGCTGACGTAATCAACGATTTAATTGTTGAATGTGTGCAGGATCTCGGTGCAACAACACTTACAATCACACACGATATGGCAAGCGCGCGTAAGATAGCTGACCGCATTGCGATGCTGTATCAAGGGAAAATCATTTGGGAAGGCGACAAAGCGGATATTGATACGTCGGGTAACCCATATGTCGAACAATTTATCAGTGGAAGTGCCAATGGCCCCATTGAAATGGCACTTTTAAAACCCTAATGGCTAAAACACTCAAATCATACGTCTGTGGTGGATGCGGCGCATCCTATAGGCGTTGGCAAGGTAAATGCGAAGACTGCGGTGACTGGAACACCATTGAAGAAGAGAAAGCTGCTGTCTCCGGAGCACCCAAAGGACTGAGCGGCAAAAAGGGACGCTCGGTATCCCTTGTTTCTCTTGATGAGCCCATAAAAGAGGCCCCTCGCCTTATGACTGGCATAGGTGAACTTGACCGAGCCCTTGGAGGGGGCTTTGTGCCAGGTAGCGCCATTCTAATTGGCGGCGATCCTGGCATTGGGAAATCCACACTGTTGCTTCAGGCCATGGGTTCGCTTGCCCTCAAAGGCGAAGACTGCATCTATATTTCCGGTGAGGAAGCAACAGCACAAGTGCAAATGCGCGCCAATAGGCTGGGTATTACTGGTGCTCCCCTCAAGCTTGGCTGCGAAACTAGTCTCAGGAATATCCTCACAACATTAGATGAAGGAAAACCTCCAAAAGCCGTTGTAATCGATTCAATTCAAACGCTTTTTGCGGACCATGTAGAGTCAGCGCCCGGCACAGTCAGCCAAGTACGCGTTTGCGCGCACGAGCTTATTAATTATGCCAAACGCCGCGGCACAATCGTTATCCTGGTTGGTCACGTAACCAAGGATGGTCAAATTGCCGGACCACGTGTTTTAGAGCATATGGTTGATAGTGTGCTTTATTTTGAAGGCGATAGAGGGCATCAGTTCCGAATACTACGCGCTGTGAAAAACCGTTTTGGCGGCACTGATGAGATTGGCGTTTTTGAAATGACCGGCGCTGGGCTTGAAGAAGTTACTAATCCCTCCGCCCTATTTTTAGCCGACCATAATGCCAGAGAGCCCGGCTCTGCTGTCTTCGCCGGCATTGAGGGGTCACGCCCTGTGCTTGTAGAAATACAAGCACTTGTCGCACGTTCAAGTGCAGCCAATCCACGCCGTGCTGTTGTCGGTTGGGATAGCGGACGATTAGCGATGGTGCTGGCAGTGCTCGATGCTCGCGCAGGCCTTGGCCTAGCAGGTTGCGATATTTATCTAAATGTAGCTGGCGGCCTAAAGGTAAGTGAACCAGCAGCAGACATTGCCGTAGCCGCCGCTTTAGTTTCAAGCCTTTCACAAATTCCACTACCAGAAGAAACTGTTGTTTTTGGAGAACTTAGCCTTTCTGGTGACATCCGGAGTGTTGCACAAACAGATGCGCGTCTCAAAGAATCTGAAAAACTGGGTTTCAGCCGCGTGATGATGCCTTCTATCAAAAAAGATAAAGCTAAATCTGCCCCACAAAACATACAACAGCAACATCTGACACGTGTAACAGACCTTGTGGCACACTTTTTTCCTGACGGAATAGATTAAGCTGGCGTAAAAAGACCTTAAACCCCATATACTATGTGAAACTAAACGCATGGAGTGAGAATCAACATGGAAGTTTCTAGCTTAACTGCTTTTGACATTGGCGTTCTTGTTATTGTCGGTCTTTCCACCCTACTTGCTTTTGGTAAAGGCTTTGCAACTGTTGCCCTAAGCTTTGGTGCTTGGATTGGAGCATTTTTGGCCGTTACGTTTGGTTTTACTGCCGTACAACCATATGGCCGGGATTTAATTTCTCCTCCTGAACTCGCCGATATAATCACCCTTGTTGCAGTATTTTTTATCACCCTCTTTATACTAAAGCAGATCGCGGGCTTAATCGGGGGTGCAATTAAAAATGGCCCAATAGGCTTCCTTGATCGGTCGCTAGGGGCTTTATTTGGCCTTCTTCGGGGTATTGTCATTGTTTCCCTACTCTATTTTGGCTTTGTAAAGTTATTCCCCGGCAAGGATCACCCTGACTGGATGGAAGAAGCACGGTTAAAACCGCTTGTAGCTTGGGGAGCTGAAATGCTTGAAGGTTACGCAGCGGAGGCCCTTGGGCGTGACCCTACTGAAGTAGGCAGCGACTACCTACAAAAAGCAGCAGATGCAGTGCCTAGTCAATTTATTGAAGAAGCCCTAGAGGAACAAGCTGCTAAATACATGGAAAAGAACCAAGATAAACTTGATGATCTAATCGACCAAGTCACTGAAGAAGTGAAGAAAAAACGTGGTGGGTCGTAATAAATCTGCAAAATATTAAAATGCAGCTTTTCAGACAGCGCATCTAAGGATATACGGTGCACCAAAGGGCAACGCCCAACATGGCAACGCCTATTGTGTATGGTAACAGCAGGACTTTATTCATGGCCAACCAGTTCCCGCTCTCTACTAATCCCTTTGACGATGACAAATTGCGTGAAGAATGTGGTGTTTTCGGTATTTACGGAACACCGGACGCCACGGCACACTGTACTCTTGGCTTGCATGCGTTGCAGCATCGAGGTCAAGAAGCCGCCGGCATTACAGCCCTTGATGGTGAACAGTTTCATATCAAACATGCGCTCGGACATGTCGCTGAGAATTTCACCAGTCAGGATGTAATAGATAGCCTGCCCGGCAATGCAGCGATCGGTCATGTACGCTATTCCACAGCAGGTGGTGGTGGCCTTAGAAATTGCCAGCCTATTTTTGCTGAACTTGCTTTCGGCGGCTTTGCGGTGGCCCACAATGGTAACATCTCGAACGCTCGTCACCTCCGTAAATCACTTGTACAACGCGGCTCTATTTTCCAATCAGAATCTGACACAGAAACAATTGTCCACCTACTTGCAATGAGCAAATACCGCACATTGATGGACCGTTTTGTCGACGCGGTCGGTCAACTTGAAGGCGCATTTGCTCTTATTGCCCTGACAAAAGATGGTATGATTGGTTACCGCGACCCCCTAGGTGTGCGCCCGCTTGTACTCGGCGAACTAGATGGCAGTTATATTCTGTGTTCAGAGAGTTGCGCCCTAGATATTATCGGCGCGGAATATATTCGTGAAGTTGAGCACGGTGAACTTATTGTAATTACCCAAGATGGCCTAGAATCCAGCAAACCCTTCCCGGAAGAAAAACCCCGGCCTTGTATTTTTGAACATGTATATTTCGCGCGGCCAGACAGCCATGTGAACGATATGAATGTGTATGAGGTTAGAAAACGCATTGGTGCCGAACTTGCCCGTGAAGCCGGCGTTGTTGCCGACCTTGTAATTCCGGTACCTGATTCCGGCACGCCTTCGGCTATTGGATACGCGCAAGAATCAAACACACCTTTTGAACTTGGCATCATTCGGAACCATTATGTTGGCCGTACCTTCATTGAACCAAGTGACCAAATTCGTCACCTTGGTGTAAAACTGAAACTCAACGCGAACCGCGGCACCATCAAAGGCAAGCGTATTGTTTTGGTTGATGACAGCATTGTGCGCGGTACTACATCAATGAAAATCGTCAATCTGATGCGCGAAGCAGGTGCAACTGAAGTGCATATGTGTATTGCGTCACCGCCAACAGCACACAGCTGCTTCTACGGCGTAGATACACCTGAACGTAAAAAGCTACTTGCCGCACGCATGGATGATGTTGAAGCCATGCGGGACCATATTAAGGCAGACAGCCTTACATTCATTTCAATTGACGGCTTGTACCGTGCGGTGAACCAACCTAATGGCCGGGACAAGAAATGCCCGGCATTTTGTGATGCTTGTTTCACTGGCGATTACCCTACGCACCTTACAGATCATGCGGAACAAGAAAAAATCGAACGTGAGCTTGAAAAAACAGCCTCTTCAGGGAACTAACATATGTCCAAATCACTTGAAGGCCGTCTAGCGCTGGTGACAGGTGCATCTCGCGGTATTGGCCGCGCAGTAGCTGTTGAACTTGCAAAAAATGGCGCTGACATCATCGCCATCGCGAGAAACCGTTCACAAGGCGCTCTTGAAGATTTAGATGATGAAATCAAAAGCCTTGGCCAAAAATGTACAATTGTTCCCGCTGACCTTCGTGATGGTGACGCTATCGACAGACTAGGTGCCGCGATTTACGAGCGTTGGGGAAAACTGGATATTCTAGTAGCTAATGCCGCCATTCTTGGTTCTATCACCCCACTTGGCCATATTTCACCGAAAGACTGGGCTGAACTACTTGATATCAATGTTACTGCCAACTGGCGTCTTATTCGCTCGCTAGCCCCCCTTTTAAAGCTCTCTGACGCAGGGCGCGCGATATTTGTGACATCTGGTGCCGCACATAAAGCTAAAGCTTACTGGGGCGGCTATGCCGTTACAAAAGCCGCAGTTGAACAACTAGCTCTTACTTACGCAAGTGAATGCAGCACAAATAACACCAAGGTTAACTTGATTGATCCCGGTCCTATCCGCACTCATATGCGTGCGAAAGCAATACCGGGGGAAGACCCAAGCAATCTGCCAACTCCGCAGGACATTGCACCTTTATTCGTGGAGCTAGCCTCCCCTGAAAACCAAAAGGCGGGCGAAATCATCAAGTTTTATGATTGGGCAGGGATAAAGCGGGACTAATTTCAGGTCCGCTTGCCTGCAACGTTCAAATTAACCGAAGTCTGCCATAAATTACAAATATAGACAGATGCATACATCAACAACCTACCCCGACATTTTAGTCATTATTTCTCCCATTTCCTCAGGGCTTACTTCGCGCTGAAAAGTAGCTAACGTCCAGTTCTGGCCGAAGCCGTCGTGCAAAACCCCTGTGCGGTCGCCCCAAAACATATCTTCAGGCGCGCTAACCCCTTCCATGCCTGCACTCATTGCCTTGGCATAAGCTGCATCAACATCATCCACATAAACATAAAAAGCTGCTGAAGACTTACCTGTCGGAGGCGTCATTTATTTGCTCCTATTTGATCTTGTTCTAAAAAACCCTCCAACCGGTCAAAACTTTGCGTCCAGAAGTCCCTGTACCGCCCAAGCCCCAGTCTTCAATGGAAGAAAAAACTCACGCCTCAGGCGACAAACCCACCACTGCTTACCTACAAAACGCTCAACCAATCCAGCATCTCCCAAGACTTTGATGTGACGAGAAATTGCCGGGCCACTCATGTCGTAGGGCTCTGCCAGTTCACCAATCGTCTGCTCACTTTTTTAAGTAAACTTTCAACGATAGCAAAACGCGTGGGGTCGCCAAGAGCTGAAAAAATATGTTGCAACTGAGGCTGCATGTTATTTATTCATAATTTAGCAAATTGTTTAAATAACTATTATTCAATTATTTACTTAATATTTTTAATGTAAAAAATTAATTATAGGATACATTATAACTTTGAACGATAAAGACTCAAGAGCTGTTCCACTGCCTTAGAAACAGTCATTTCACCAACCTTAACTGACTGACGCATGGATGGAATGGCTCCCGCAATATGAGGAGCTGCAAAGAAGTCATCCATCAAACGATCACTCAAATGCGTTTTCAGCCAACTCAAGCGCTGAACTTCACGACGTTCCTGACGCTCGCCTGAGTTTTCCATAAGGTTTTTATGCTTTAAAATGTGCGCCCAAAGCTCTGGCACTCCATCACCCGTGAGGCCTGCACAAGCTACAACTGGCGGATGCCATGTTGGGCTCGCATCCGACAATATATGAAGTGCTGATTTATATTCCCGAACAGCCTGTGTGAGCTTCTTCTCAAAGATATCGGCCTTATTGACTGCAACCATATCTGCAAGCTCAAGGATACCTTTCTTAATACCTTGCAGTTCATCTCCAGCCCCCGGCAACATTAAGACAAGAAAAAAATCAACCATATCAGCAACCATGGTTTCAGACTGGCCTGTGCCAACAGTCTCCACAAGCACGGTATCATAACCAGCAGCTTCAAGAACAATCATGGTTTCACGCGTTGCACGCGCCACACCGCCCAAAACACCTGCACTAGGGCTAGGCCGGATAAATGCATGAGGGTTTGCTGCCAGCTTATCCATGCGGGTTTTATCACCAAGAATGGAACCACCAGTACGTCCGCTAGAAGGGTCAACAGCTAAAACCGCAACAGCATGTCCTTCGTCCGCCAGCCACGACCCTAAGGTTTCAATAAAGGTAGACTTACCAACACCTGGCACCCCTGAGATACCTACCCGCTGTGCTGCACCTGAATGGGGAAGAAGATTATGAAGCAATTCCTGCGCTAACTTCTGGTGTTCAGCTTTCCTACTTTCTACAAGCGTTATTGAACGAGCAACAGTGGCTCGATCATTCGCTCGAACACCGCTATATAGTTCATCAACAGTTAGCTGACTAATCGGCTTATCCACAAATGGCCCTATTCGTTATCCGTAGCATAACCAAGTTTTGCACTGAGTTTACCAAGTAATTCTTCTGCAGCCGTGGTTATCACTGTCCCCGGGGGATATATAGCCTCAGCCCCTGCGCTATGTAGCGCTTCATAATCCTGAGGCGGGATTACCCCGCCTACAATCACCATTATATCTGCACGACCAAGCTTTGCCAGTTCCGCTTTTAGTTCCGGAATAAGCGTGAGGTGTCCTGCAGCTAGTGAAGATGCGCCGATGATATGAACATCATTCTCCACACCTTGCCTCGCCACTTCCTCTGGTGTCTGAAATAAAGGCCCAATATCTACGTCAAATCCTAGATCCGCATATCCTGACGCAACAACTTTTTGGCCCCTATCATGTCCATCTTGCCCCATTTTGGCGATTAGGATGCGAGGCCTCCGGCCATCTTCAACCTCGAAAGCCTCAACAAGCGCATGCACTCGCTTCACTGCAGGGCTATTGCTCCCTACTTCTGATTTATACACTCCGCTCACAGCTCTGATCTCCGCACGGTGTCGCCCATACACTTTCTCAAGTGCATCGGTAATTTCACCAACAGTTGCTTTCGCTCGTGCCGCATCAATTGCCAACGCGAGTAAATTACCCTCGCCTTTCGATGCAGCATTCGTCAAGGCAACAAGTGAAACATCTACTTCACTCTGGTTACGCTCAGCTTTTAATCGACGCAGCTTTTCAAGTTGTGCACCCCTTACGGCACTATTATCTACCTTCAAAACATCAATATCTTCGGTTTCATCAAGCGGGTATTTATTGACACCAACGACTGTCTGGCGGCCACTATCAATGCGCGCTTGCGTTCGCGCAGCAGCATCTTCGATACGAAGCTTTGGAATACCCGCTTCAATGGCTTTTGCCATCCCACCTTGTTCTTCTACTTCCAGAATATGCCCCCATGCCTTTTCAGCGAGGTCCGCCGTTAATCGCTCCACATAGTAGCTGCCGCCCCACGGGTCTATAATTCGATTGGTGCCCGTTTCCTGCTGAATAAAGAGTTGTGTGTTACGCGCAATCCGTGCAGAGAAATCTGTTGGAAGTGCAAGCGCTTCATCAAGTGCATTAGTGTGAAGGCTTTGTGTATGACCGTGTGCGGCGGCAAGTGCTTCAATACATGTACGTGGAACATTATTAAAAACATCTTGTGCAGTTAGCGACCAACCTGACGTTTGACAGTGAGTTCTAAGTGAAAGTGATTTTGGGTTTTGTGGATTAAATTGCTTCACAAGCTTCGCCCACAAAATGCGGGCCGCCCGCATTTTTGCGACTTCCATGAAATAATTCATACCAATAGCCCAGAAAAAGCTCAGGCGCGGTGCAAAAGCGTCGACATCCAACCCTGCAGCAATACCCGAACGCAAATATTCCACGCCGTCAGCAAGTGTATAAGCGAGCTCAAGGTCCGCAGTCGCTCCAGCCTCCTGCATATGATAGCCGGAAATCGATATGCTGTTAAATTTAGGCATGTTTTTCGAAGTATAGGTAAAAATATCTGAGATAATTCGCATACTTGGTTCAGGCGGAAAAATATAAGTATTGCGGACCATAAACTCTTTAAGGATATCATTTTGAATGGTACCGCTAAGTTTTTCCGGGCTTACGCCCTGCTCTTCAGCGGCAACAACGTAAAGCGCCAAAATCGGTAGAACAGCACCGTTCATCGTCATAGACACCGACATCTGATCCAACGGTATACCGCTAAACAGCGTCCGCATATCATAAATACTATCGATGGCCACACCCGCCATGCCCACATCACCTGCAACTCTCGGGTGATCGCTATCATAACCTCGATGCGTGGCTAGATCGAACGCAACAGAAAGCCCTTTTTGCCCTGCAGCAAGGTTACGGCGGTAGAAAGCGTTAGAATCTTCTGCCGTAGAAAACCCCGCATACTGCCGGATCGTCCACGGGCGTGTCACATACATAGAAGGATATGGCCCCCTCAAGAAAGGAGCAAAGCCCGGCTTTGTATCTAAAAAATCAAGCCCCTCGACGTCAGTCGTCGTATAGAAGGGCTTAATATCAATGCCTTCTGGAGTTACACGACTTTCCAAAGTACTGGAGTTCGCCTTATGAGGCACCGGAGCAAAATCAACATTAGAGAAATCAGGGATACGACTCATGACGTTTCTCCAATCAATGCATAAATGGCCTCATAGACTTCCAATGCATTCACGCCCATATAAACTGCACCAAACAAGCCTGCCTCTTTCAGCACCTCTAAATTTGCAGGTTTACCAGCAACAAGTACCTTTGCATCAACTTTAACAAGGCTCGAAACTAAAGCTTCACCATATTCCTCATACAAAGCATCAGAACCACAAAGAACCGCGAGTTTTGACCCAGAATTAATATATGCAACCACAATTTCAGCAATATCTATTCCACCATCTGATGGCAGAGCTTCAATACCCCCGGCTTCAAACAGATTTTTAGCGAATGTCGCCCTAGCTGTGTAGTCCGCAGCAACGCCCATATTTGCCAAGAAAATCGATGGTTTAATACCATTCTCTACCAGCCCCTCAGACAGGGAACGAAAAGCTTCGAAACTTTCTGCTAACCGATGAAATAGAATTGGCTGAACAATTTCTCCCGCAGACTTAAGTGCAACTGCAACATCAGGCATTGGCCCAACATCTTCGATGGCCTTTTCATGGATATCAGGAAACTCTGACACACCAGTGATAGCATCGCGACGTGTCGCAATATTGAGCTGTCGAACAGACCAGGATTCGATCATATCCTGCTGAACCAGTCCGTGCCTCAAAGCTGATAAAATACCACCCTTAGCCTCAATACGCTGAAAGTACTTCCATGCAGTGCCAGCCAAGTCTTGCGTAATCGTTTCAAATGAGTATGCACCGGCAGCTGGGTCCATTACGCCAGACAATCCACTTTCTTCTTGTAAAACTATTTGAATATTTCGAGCAATACGCCGCGCCTTTGCACTAGACATGCCAAGCATAGTGTCATGAGGCAAAACACATATAGTGTCAGCGCCCCCCACACCTGCTGCGAAACACGCGGCTGTACCTCGCAGGATATTGACCCAGGGATCGCGCACAGAGATCATTCTCAAGGATGAAACCCCACTCAGTTGCATCGGTGCGCCGGTCACACCACAACTTTCTAGTATTTGCCCCCACAAAAGGCGTGCAGCTCTGAACTTAGCCACGGTCATATAAATATCTACGTCTGCAACTAAGGAAAAATGTATTTGCCGAGCCGCAACTTCAATATCTATACCAGCGGCTTCCATTGCCCGGAGATAATGCACTCCGGTCGTTAACATCAGCCCTAATTCTTGAGCTTCTGTGGCCCCGCCTAAATGGTATAAGCCACCATCAACCATAAAAGTTGCCAGGTCAGGATACGTTTCAGAAACCTTCTGTGCTATCGCAACAGCCTCAGCAACGGCATCTTCCGCAGAAGTCAACAAACGCCCAGTTTGCGCCAAAGTACTTAATGGCTCTGCCCCTAAGCAGCCCTGAATATCGGATGGATCATAGTTCCGCTCGGTTAACAGCTCCAACATTGACTGACTACTAGCAGCAAACTCTTCCCCTGGTATCAATGTGAAACTGACCATATTAAGATAAACATCCTCAAACAAAGCTTTAAGGTCAGTATACTTAATTCCCGGAAAAGCGCCCGCTTCAATGCGGACCGCTATAGAGTTAGCCCCACGCTCCAAGTCTTCAATAATTGCTGCGTGACTAGCTGAAACATCGGGGTTCCAATGAGGCACAGCGATCCCCCAATCCCCTTGCCTAACATCTGGCCGGACACCGACCTCGCTATTCTCACGCGTGTAAAGCGCCTGAAGCAACAACCCGTCATAGGTTTCGCTGGTCATCACTTTATCAAACACCTTGCCGCGCAGCGACTTCTCAACAAGCGATCGCCACTCATCATCACTTACAGCATTAAAATCAGAAGCAAGCGTAAGGCCTTGGTTACTCATAGCTATGGTCCCTGTCTAATCAGAGATTGTTATATTGCGGTGCAGCATAAACAAGAAATATCTAAAGTGCAAACCCGCAAAATCAGTGGCAATTAACTAAGTTAAACAGACATTAATAGCCGAGTTGTTGCTAGAATCAGGAAAATTCCAAAGATAATACTTAAAGCTGCTTTCGGCACAGCGTGCGCCACTTTAGCACCAATCGGTGCCATCAATACTGCTGAAATGGCTACGATTACTGCTGATTGTATGTGAATAAATCCCGCCATTCCCTCAGGTAAACCATTCACATTCAAACCACCCAATAAGTAACCAAGCCCACCAGAAACACTAATCACAATTCCTGCAAGAGACGCCGTTCCAACGGCCCGATGAATAGGCACCCCGTAAACCGTCATATAAGGCACAGAGTAACTGCCACCTCCAATTCCCTTAAGTGCTGATAAAAAACCTATAATAGCAGGATTAAGATAACGAAATATACCGCCAGGTAGCTTCTGGCCAAATTGAAATTTGTCTAATGGAAGCAACATTTTAATGGCAAGTAACGCTGCCAGAATAGCAAAGAGATATATCAACTCGGCGGTTTTCAACTCTTTGGCAAAAAGACTACCTGAGATAGCCCCAAGCATAATTGCCCACCACCAGTCTTTAACGATACCCCAATCCACTCCATTTTTTTTATGATGCGCCCAAACGCTTGAAATATTGGTGGCTACAATGATGGCTAAGGAGGTAGCAATTGCACTGTGCATGCGCCATTCGATAGGAACTTCAAGGCTACCAAATGCAACAAAAAGTGCTGGAATAGTAACAATACCACCTCCAATGCCCAGTAAACCAGCAAGAAACCCAGCAACGGCCCCAGCAGCTAGTAGCGGCAAAAAGTGCAGCATAATATCAACCATAGATGATCCTACTTTTATCAGTGTATCGCAGACGTTATAGGGCCAGCATCTATGTACTACAAAGAAAAAGCCTAGCAGGAAATGTCCTGCTAGGCTTTTCTATTGGTCGGAGAGACAGGATTTGAACCTGCGGCCCCTACACCCCCAGTGTAGTGCGCTACCAGACTGCGCTACTCCCCGATATTGAGCATTAAGCCCTCTGATGCGCCGGAATATAACCATGGTATCTTGCTCACGCAATACACCAAATGAAATATTTCCGCGATTATTCTGTTTAGAAAAATATGCTGATGCCATCGCCAAGTTTATCTAATCAAGCTGGGCTCTTATGACTTTCAAACGAGATAAAATATCGCGGACTTTTCCAGCATCAACCACTTGTGAGATATTCGCGGAAAAATCATTGTTATCAACCCCCAGACCAACATCGGCTGCACCAAAATGCTGCGCGCTCTCCGCTAACTCGTCGCCACTTGAAAGCTCTCCTAAAGCAAGAGAAATAGTCGCCTTAACACCCTGCGCCTTGAAAAGCTTCTGAACACCCCGAATGGTATAACCTTCGGTGTGTAAAAGCGTTTTAATTGCTGTAATAAGAGCAACATCATCGGGTCGATAATAACGCCGATTACCGCCTCTCTTTAGAGGCTTAATCTGACTAAACTTGCTTTCCCAAAACCGCAAAACATGCTGAGGTAAATCAAGTTGTTCAGCAACTTCTGATATAGTACGAAAGGCTTCTCTGCCTTTTCCCCCTGTGGAGCGTTCACCGCTAACCTCAGATTCCATTGAAAGATCCTCGGGTTAGTCGTTGATTCTGTCTTTCATAACCTGACTTGGGCGGAAGACTAAAACTCTGCGAGGATCAATTGGCACTTCCTCACCCGTCTTAGGGTTACGTCCAACACGGCCATTTTTCTGGCGAACCAAAAAACTACCAAAAGACGAAATTTTAACATTTTCGCCGACCACAAGACAACCGGAGATTTCATCAAGGACTGACTCTACCAAATCCGCTGACTCATTACGGGATAAACCAACTTCTTCATAAACAGCTTCTGTCAGGTCAGCTCTGGTTAGTGTCGTGCCCATTATGGCCCCCTTCACATCTTTTCTGATCACAGGAATAGAAAAATGCTATCTCAAGGATTGCAAAGAGTCAATCAAACCTGACAATTATTCAGTAAATCAAAGGGTTTACGTAGCTTTCTTTCACAAGAAAGCAAACCTAATCACTCACTGCGACCATCGGTGTATCATCATCGACGGCAATCTCTTGTAAGTCTTCACTTATCAAACGTGTCAAATCATTCTGAGCCATGTCAATCGCAGATGTAACGGCTGAAGCAAATCCATGCGCATTTGCCCCCCCATGACTTTTCATCACAAGACCATTCAAACCAAGGAAAACGCCACCATTATGATTATTCGGGTCTAAATGGTCCTTCAAAGATCGCAGTCCATGACGCGACAATAAATACCCTAACTTAGTAAACAAGGAAGATTTAAAAGCCCGACCCAAAAGTGTAGTCACCAACCGAGCTGTTCCTTCTGCGGTTTTAAGAGCCACATTGCCCGTAAACCCATCTGTCACAACAACATCAACTTCACCTGTAGCAATATCATTGCCTTCAACAAAACCAACAAAATCAAGAGGAAGATGCTTCGAATCTCTAAGAACATCAGCCGCGGCCTTAATGCTATCCTTACCTTTCAAGTCTTCTGTGCCCACATTTAGAAGAGCAACCGTTGGTCGGCTAAGGCCGAGGACAGTACGCACATAAGCAGCGCCCATAATAGCAAACTGAACCAGATTATTACTATCACATTCGACGTTGGCACCAAGATCAAGCATAACACTTTCACCGCGAAGTGTTGGCAATGGTGAAATAAGAGCAGGTCGATCAATGCCTGGCATTGTCCGTAACATAAATTTGGACAGTGCCATCAAGGCACCGGTATTTCCGGCAGAAATAGTTACATCAGCAGCACCGTCTTTTACGGCTTGAATAGCTAACCCCATCGAAGACTGCCGCCCTCTACGCAGAGCCTGCGAAGGTTTCATATCAGAAGAAACAATATCTTCTGTATGAATGAGTTCACTTGCGGCCCTTAACTCGGTATAATTTTCCAGAAGGGGTTTAACACGACTTTCGTCCCCAAAAATTAGAAACTTCGTATCCGGAAATAACGTTCGCGCTTGCGCAATACCCTCGATAACCATGTCTGGAGCATGATCCCCACCCATAGCATCAACTGCGATGGTAATTTTATTTGCCACCAACACTATCCAATCTTACGCGATAGAATCGCCTTAAACTCGTCAGCTTGGCAAATAACTAATATGCCACCGCTACCCCTAATGGGCATGACCATAACGATTTAATTCAAATCTTCAAGATTCGTCCTTGAGTTTCCCAAGAGCCGCAAAAGGATTTTTCTTTTCAAGCTCAGGCTCGTTAAAGGAAATTCCCGTTTTGTTAGCACCAGCAAGTTCCGCGCCCTCAGCCCGCGGATAAGGATTCATAGAAATAGCCACAGTTTGTGCAACAATTTCACCAATTTCAACCGTATCACCTTCAAGAGCATCATACTCAGGCTGGTCAATATCCATATAGTTTTCGTCAGCATCCATACGGTCCGCAGCTTCAGGGGACACTAGCAATAACGAAAAAGGTATATCAACCACTTCAGGTACATCAGCAAGTGACGAAATACAGCGCTGGGTCAAATCAGCATAAACATGCCCTGATACCAATATACCTTCATCTGGCCCTTTACTACTGACTGAAACAGTCGCAGTCATTGTTTTCAAAGCAACAAGGTCAAATCTCTCAGCTATCTCTGCCAATTGCTCCGGCGTAGCTTTCACTTCAAACGACTTTGCATCACGGTCGATCTCAGCGGCTGCTAGACTTAGCGATAGGTCTGATACTTTACTCATATCACAGTCTTCTCGTTATTATTATCTACTCGATCCTTGCAGGAGGGCTCTGGAAAAACCAAATTCCCACTGGTTATCGTCTCAGTTTCTGCAAGCCTTAACAGCTGTTTAGCTGTCCGCGCATACGAGGCTAACTCTGCTGCAGACTGCCCACTATTACCACCAAAAACATTATTGGTTAATGCTTCTATCAACTCTGCACTATCAGCTTCTTCAGCAAAAGCTTTTGCATAAGCTGTGTGCCGTCCGAGCCATGCATTCCCTACCTTCTTCATCTCTTTACCAACGCTCATATCACCCACACCGATTTCTCGAAAGGACCGATCAAGGTCTGTTACCATGGCTTCATGAATAGTCCGTCGTAACTTGATGCAGGTGTCGCCTGCTTTTTCCAAACGATCATCAACCAAAAATAGATGCAGCAGTATCATATCGAAACGACCTTCGATGGTGTCCTCAACGCTGAACTCTGTATAAAAAGATGGGTGACGGGCTTGCTCTACCAGTTTTTTGTAGAGTGTATAAGCAACCTGTTTTTCAGCTTTACGCGTGCGAAAAAACTTAAACATTCCGATAGACCTTTTTATTGCCAAAATTTGGATGCAGATACATCCAAACAGCTTTTTGTGCTGCACGCTCTAACATGGAGCCTTGCGCCGCGCAATGGCTCCCGCTATTAAAGCGTCAGGAAGATTTCATGCGCGATGCTCCAGAAGCTGACCGTAGAGACGAAAGTAGGAAGTAACAGATGACTAAAATGTCCATTTCACACACCCGTAAAGGCCTCTCACTTGCTTTATGTTTGGCTGCAGGGCTCGCTACAACAGCATGTGGTAATGGACGTGCCATTCGCGGTTACATCTTTGACAAGGAACTTGCCGACGCTATTATGCCCGGCGTTGATAACCGCCAGTCTGTTCAGTCGACACTTGGCACCCCCTCAGTGTCTGCAACATTCTCCGAAGATACTTGGTATTATGTTTCCACAACAGTGCGTGTTCGCCCAGTTTTCTGGCCAGATGCCAAAGAGCATAGAGTATTAGCAATCTCATTTAATGAGAGCGGTGTTGTTGATAATGTCGACAATTACGACTTATCTCACATGCGCACCATTGACCCTTCTGGTGACAGAACGCCAACGAGGGGTAGAAACCTCAGCTTGTTCCAGCAAATCTTTGGCAGCGTGGGTCGTTTCTCAGGCCAAGCCCCTGTTGGTTCACAGGGCGGAACAGGTCCAAACGGTTAAATTTCCCCTTTATGCTAGTAAATGATTGTAGAGCGGCTACTTGTTAGCCACTCTTTCTTTTTGAATTGTTTATTGGTTAATCCAAGCGCTCAATACTTCCTTCCCAGGTGGTCATGTTCAACACAGGACACCATTAACCCAAATAGACACACTTAAGGTCTCACAATCTTCCTGATTAGCAAGTCTCAGTAATTATCAAAATAATTATTATTGCAATTAATTCTTAATATCGATAATAAGCGCTTTATTAATAATAATTATTAGTTGCACAGGAATATTCAATGACCCCCAATTTAGATGCACCGACACTTTCCATACTCAAGGCAACCACGTCTATCTCGGCATTAATGCTTGGGCTGGCCACGCCAACTTTGGCCGCTGTCTCGATTAAAGCCCCCTCCAAGAGCACAGAAATCGCCAACAACATAAAAGCAAAACAAGGTGTTGAAGAGTTTCTGGTCAAAGGAAAACGGCAAAAAAGTTCAATCGCAGCTCTACACGGTGAACCACGTATTGTGAATGTAGTGCCATTTGAAATTCTGTCCCAACAAGGTGTTACTTCACTTGAACAGGCATTGCGTAATGTCCCAGGCATTACCACACAGATCGGTGAAGGCGGCGTCATGAACGGTGACCAATTTTTCATTCGTGGTATTAGCGCCAAGAACGATATTTTCACCGATGGTCTACGAGACTTCGGTGTCTATACCCGCGATAGCTTTAACTATGAGCAAATTGAGGTATTGAAAGGCCCCTCCTCCACGACTTTAGGACGCGGCGTTACAGGAGGAGGCATCAACACAAGCTCCAAGGCACCAAAACTGAGTGACTTCCTGCAAGCAACTTCAGCCTTTGGAAGTGCAGACTATCGCCGCGGCACCGCGGACTGGAACAAACAACTGTCAGACAACAGCGCCTTCCGCCTCAATATTATGTATCACAATAATGATGTTGCCAAACGCGACCTAATCCAGTCCGAGCGCTGGGGTATTGCACCCTCTATTGGTTTTGGCCTCAACGGTGATACTCAGATCACTATTTCTTATCTACATCAAGAAGATAATCGTGTCCCAGATTATGGTGTCCCAACAACACTGGTAAACGGTGTAGGTACCCCTGTTACAGAGCTCGGCGTGAACCGCGCCACCAATTATGGTTTCACAACTGATACAGATGAAAGCATTGTGAATACACTGACAATACGTCTGAACCATAAGGCTACCGAAAGCCTGACTATTACCAGTGATACTAAAGTTGGTCATTACACGCGCTATTTCCAGCAAACGGTACCCCGTTGCACTGGTACAGGCGCTGACTGTAAGGATGCCTTTTTGGATAATGATCCAACAACTGTTCCGATGGCACGCATTTCTTCGCCTGGTCCCTACGACCAAAAAACTTGGGGAATCCAAAACGTAACAACAGCGCTTGCCACGATGCCTCTCGGCGGCATGAAAAATGAATTATTACTTGGAATTGACGCATCCTACCAAAACAATGACCGTAAGCAGTTCAATTATAGTGCCTCAGCCGCTCCAAAATCACTATTAAACCCAGTGCACGGTGAATCTCCCGCTCTTGCTGAAGGCCTCAATAATACTCGAGATACCAGCGCAACAGACCTTTCAGCTTTTCTAAGTAACCGCCTTTGGTTAAATGATAAATGGTCCCTCATCGGCGGTCTCCGTGTTCAACATTACCATGTCGAACAAAAACAAGTGTCCTTCAATCCATCGCGCTGTAATGGAACAGAAGGAACCGTGGACATATGTTTTACACCGCTTGAGTCAACAACATGGCTTGCAAACCCCAAAGCTAGCATTGTTTTTGAACCCTCAGACGCGCAGTCATATTATGTATCCTTTGCAACATCAGCAACACCGCCCGGTGTTACAGTTTCAAACGGCAGCCGCCTGCAAGAGGCACGCCCCGGTTTTGGTATCGGGAATGATGGTCTTGACCCTGAGAAGAACACAAGCTGGGAAGCTGGTGCCCGCTTTGGCTTAGCAAATGGAAAAGTAAACATTCAAACTGCTATCTTTCAGATCAATAAGAACAATGCCAAAGACACCGACCCACTTAGCGACGCCATCATTGCATCAGGTGAAAAGCAGCGACTGCGTGGATTTGAGTTCGGCTTAAACGGCGAACTGGCAAGTAATCTTTCAATCGCCTTCAACTACACACACATCAATTCAAAAATCCTTGAATCATTCTCCCGTCGCTCGGGCACGGTCAACGAAGCAGCCATTGGAAAGAAAGTACAATATGTGCCAGCGAATGCCGCTTCTCTTTGGACAACCTATCAATTTGAAGGCACGTTAGAAGGGCTGCAAATTGGTGCAGGACTTACCTGGCAAGACAAAGTCTATCTCGATAATGATAATGAAACGTTATCTCCAGCTTATGTCGTTTTTGATGCCCTATTAGCCTATAATTTTAGCAAGTATAGGCTATCCGTTAACGCCTACAATCTTGGTAATAAACTCTATTACTCACAAGTACATAGCAGCCGAATTGTTCCTGCGGCTGGTCGTAGTGTTGTTGCTTCACTGGGTGTGAACTTCTAGGACACAATCAACCCCGCAAAGGGAATGGGGAGTGTTTTAGCACTCTCCTTCATCTGTCAGGAAAAATCAGATGCTAGTAAAAATCACAAAACTACTGACTAAGAACCAAGTAGCACAGTGCCGCCAACTCCTAGAAGCGGCAAACTGGGTAGACGGTAAAATAACAGCTGGAGCGCAGTCCTCACTCGCCAAAAAAAACCTACAAGTGCCCGAAGGCTCTGAGGAAGCGCGGCAACTCGGGGAATTTATCCTGCGTGCACTTGGGCAAAATGACACTTTCAATTCTGCAGCCCTACCCTTGCGAGTATTTCCCCCTTTGTTTAATCGCTATGACAAAGGTATGAAATTCGGTGCACATGTCGATAATGCCATCCGCTACATTGCTACTGCAGGACAACGTGTCCGCACTGATGTTTCATCGACCCTCTTTCTGTCTGAGCCCGATGAGTATGACGGCGGGGAACTGGTAATTCAGGACACTTTTGGAGAACAACGCGTAAAATTCGAAGCCGGTGACATGGTTCTATATCCCGCATCAAGTTTACATCGCGTTGAACCAATTACCAGAGGAAGTCGATGGGCCTCCTTTTTCTGGACTCAGTCAATGGTCAAGGAAGATAGCGATCGCGCGCTCTTGTATGACTTTGACAATTCTATCATTGCAGCCCGCGCTGAACTAGGAGATACGCACCCAACTGTTTTGACACTTACAGCAACCTACCACAATCTCCTGCGCCGCTGGGCAGAAATATGACCCACACTTTATCTTATAATTCCAAGAGAAGTTCCCCCATGAATAGCTTAACATCCAATGATAAAAAACGTCCCGCCGGTTTGGGTTATCACTTTATACCTGCCCGTTTTCAACGCGCCGCAATATTGATGTGGTTAAAGCGCATACATGCATGGACAGGAATCTGGGGTGCCATCCTTTTTTTACTTATTGGCCTATCAGGCTTCTTACTTAACCACCGTTCAATTTTAAAAATTGATGTAGGAGCACCAAAAGAAGTAGCAACCATAACTGTATCAGTAGACCCTTCGATCATGACATCGCCTGAGGCTCTTACCATATGGGTCAAAGACAAGTTCAATATTACTGCCAAACCATCGAAACCCCGCAAACAACCTGCCAAGCCTGCACTCTTTGCAGATACCAAACTCACACAGCCTGCAAAATGGAGTTCTCGGTTCATTGGACCAAACGCAACCGTAGAGGCCAGCTATACTGTGGGGGCCAATACCGTTAGCGTCACCAAAAGAGAAAACAATCTAATGAAACTACTCATAAACTTACATAAAGGCTCTGGGCTTGGTGTCATTTGGGTTCTATTTTTTGACACACTCGCCGGCGCACTCATTTTCATGAGCATAACAGGCATACTACTCTGGAGTAAACTTCATGGTTCGCGGCTGATGGGTGCTGGTTTACTTTTTGGCGGAATAGCTGCAGCTGTTGCAGCAACTCTTCCTTCGATTCTCTGAGTAAGGCTAGTATCAACTAAGAAAGTTCAGCGCATAATAAAAGCCCCGGCAAAACCGGGGCTTCTTTCATTTCAGATTAACACGTGCCTAGTGTGCCAGCATAGCCAGCAACAATAATGCAACTATGTTGGTGATCTTAATCATTGGATTGATCGCTGGACCCGCAGTGTCTTTGTACGGGTCGCCCACGGTATCGCCTGTTACAGCAGCTTTATGAGCCTCTGAGCCCTTACCGCCATGATTACCATCTTCGATGTACTTTTTGGCGTTATCCCATGCACCGCCACCAGCGGTCATAGAAATAGCGACAAACAAACCGCCAACGATTACACCAACCAGTAACGCCCCTAAAGCCGCAAATGCCGCAGCCTGACCTGCAACAGCATTGATTACATAATAAACCGCGATCGGGCTAATGATAGGCAACAAGCTCGGAACAATCATTTCCTTGATCGCTGTTTTCGTAAGCAAATCAACAGAACGGGCATAATCAGGTTTGGAAGTACCAGCCATAATACCCGGGTTTGCTTTGAACTGAGCACGAACTTCCTCAACAACTTGTCCACCCGCCCGGCCAACGGCCGTCATACCCATAGCAGCAAAAAGGTAGGGAAGCATTGCGCCAAGAAACAGCCCAACAATTACAAACGGATTGGAAAGACCAAAGTCTACTTGCACATCGCTAAAATATTTATCGAGGTCGGCAGTATAAGCACCAAATAAAACAAGTGCCGCAAGTCCAGCTGAACCAATTGCATAACCTTTAGTAACAGCTTTAGTAGTGTTACCAACCGCGTCCAGCGCATCAGTACGCTCACGTACATCATCGTCAAGACCTGCCATTTCAGCAATACCACCAGCATTATCAGTTACTGGCCCATAAGCGTCCAGCGCAACGACCATACCAGCTAAAGCAAGCATTGCAGTTGCCGCGAAACCAAGCCCAATGATGCCTGCTAGACCATATGCAACAATAATCCCTGCGCAAATAACGACCGTTGGCAAAGCTGTTGATTCTAGAGAAATCGCTAACCCTTGAATAACGTTAGTGCCGTGCCCCGTTTCAGAAGCCTTCGCAATGGATTTAACAGGTCGGAATTCAGTACTCGTATAATATTCCGTAATCCAGATGATGATGCCTGTGACAACAAGACCAACAAGACCGCAATAATAGAGCGATCGCCCAGTGAAACCTGTGGAACCAGCCATAAAGACTTTTTCCATATCTCCACCAAGTGCCCAGTCCATCGCAACCCACATCACAACCGCAGAAAGTACGGCCGTAACCAAGAAGCCTTTATAGAGAGCCCCCATAATATTGTTGCTTTTGCCCAGCTTCACAAAGAAGGTTCCAATAATGGATGTCAGAATACAGCCACCCCCGATGATAAGCGGTAACTGCATTATCTCCGCAGCACCGTTTGCCACAAAAAGAGCAGCCAACACCATTGTTGCACCAATTGTTACAACATAGGTTTCAAACAAATCTGCTGCCATACCTGCACAGTCACCAACATTGTCGCCAACATTATCTGCAATTACGGCTGGGTTACGAGGATCATCCTCAGGAATACCTGCTTCTACTTTACCAACGAGGTCAGCACCTACATCGGCCCCTTTGGTGAAAATACCACCACCAAGGCGAGCAAAAATAGAAATCAATGAAGCCCCAAAGCCAAGAGAAACAAGGCTATCAATCACCATGCGGTCAGTGGGGGCAATTCCCATTGGACCCGTTAATACATAATAGAAACCGGCAACCGCAAGAAGCGCAAGCCCAGCAACCAACATACCTGTCACCGCACCAGCTTTAAACGCTAAGGTAAGGCCAGCTTGAAGACTGGTCCTTGCCGCTTCAGTCGTACGTACATTTGCTTTTACTGAAATTAACATGCCGATGTAGCCAGCTACACCTGACAATACAGCTCCAATCACAAAACCAAGTGCCGACAGTTGACCGATAGCAAAGAATAGAGCCACGGTAACAACAACACCAACAATAGCGATGGTCCGATATTGCCTATTTAGATAGGCTTGAGCGCCTTCTTGAATAGCAAGCGCAATTTCCTGCATTTTTTCATTACCCGCGCTCGCTGATAAAATCGAGCCCCGAGTTACTACGCCGTACAAAACGGCCGCCACGCCACAAAGAATGGCAGCGTACAACACTTCCATGGGATGTCCTCCCCCTAAAAAACCCAAACAATGGGCCGTGGGCCGGTCGATACTCCCTACATCCGTCCACGAGCGGCGATACTCCCCTACAATCCGCCCTGCCCGTACTAGACGTCAAACTGTGAAACAAAGTTCAACACAATCACCTTAAGAAGCATTTCTAGTGCTGGCAAGGGACTCTTCCAAAAAGAAAGGCGGTACATAATCCTGCACCACCTTTCTTTAAACCCTATATACCTTAAGGATAATTTAGCGGGGCATGAGAATAGCTTCAGTTATTGCAACACTTTCAACAACACCAGCCCCCATAATTTCAACAGCTTTCTGTTCAAACACTCTTGCCAACTTATCAAGGTCTAGCTCTGATTGACTGTCTGCTTTCATCACATCTGTCTTGCTAATGGATGAAATGAACCCATGCTGCAACTGCGCCAAAGACCGCTTAATTGCAATCTGATTGGATTCTCCATCCACCAAAACATTTGCGTTAATAAAATAATTACCCATAAACCTACGGCGATTACCTTGCACACTATAAATGGGTACTGCAAGTCGTTCAAAAGGAACCGCTATAAGGTCCTTCTGCACTTTCTTTTTTTGCTCAGATGAACCTTGTTCCGGAGCTGTTTCATCTCCACCAGAAAAATAGTATCCAGCTCCCCCACCAAAAGCGATACCAAGCAATAGCCCCAAAATCAGGAAAACCTTACTCGAGCCACCTTCTTCAATTTCCGCCTCTTCTGACATATGTACTACCTAATCTAATCTTGCCTGAAATGTTGAAAGCCAACTTCATCAACTTGCACCAAGTTGCCACTGCGATCAACCAACCTCACACCCATTTCTTTTTCAATCATCCCAATTCTTGTAATTGGAATAGTCACTTCGGCGCGTAACTGTTCAATCTCTAGCCTGTTAGCTTGGGGTGAAGTGAACAGAATTTCATAATCGTCACCACCGGACCAAACTAAATCAGCAAATGATGAATTTTCCATCAACAATGTTTCTGTTGAAGGCGAAAGCGGAATTTTTCCTTGTTTTATATGAGCACCAACACCGGACGTTTTACAAACATGACCTAAGTCAGCAAGCAAACCGTCAGATATATCTGCTGAAGCTGAAGCTAATCCAACCAACCGTTGTCCAACTTGGTGTCGCGCCTGGGGCCTGTGGTAGC
>CAXBKT010000038.1:0-22996 GCA_963976155.1 uncultured Kordiimonadaceae bacterium
CATGTATTTAACCCCAAGCGGCGCGTTTTTTGATCCTTTCGAAGGGATGAAGGACTTGAAAGCTGGCAGGGTTAAGTTTATCGGTGATGCTGCTGAAAGGATCAAAGAAGATGCGCTGAGGATTATGCGCCTGTTCCGCTTTCACGCACATTTTGGTAAAACCGCTCTTGAGCCGGTAGCACTTGAGGCGTGTCAAAAGTTAGCTCCAATGCTTCAGTCTTTGTCTGTTGAACGCATTCGGGCAGAACTAAGTAAACTGCTGAAAGCGACAGACCCTATGCCTGCTTTAAGTGCTATGGCCGGTGCGGGTGTTTTTATTGCGCTTGGACAGGGGAAAACTGAGTTATCAAAACTTAAGGAATTGATTGAAAATGAGCATGCTCTGAAGGCTGGAATTGATCCGCTTTTGCGCTTGTATCAATTGTTTCAAAGTCAGTCTGGCGCGCGGGATATTGCCATATGGCTCAAGCTTTCACGGCAAAATAAGCTATTTATTCAATCTCTTGAACGCGCCCTCAATGGTGATTTGCCACAAAGCGAGGCATCAATGCGCCGTTACATATATCATCATGGTGTTGAGGCGAGTAAGGCTGCAGCTCTCTGCCTAAAGCAGCAGAGGCTTTTTCTGTATTGCGACGAATGGCAGGTACCTAGCTTTCCGTTGCAAGGGCGTGATTTAATGGCGAGGGGAATGCTTGCGGGCCCCGCTGTTGGCGAGGCCTTAAAGGTTCTAGAAAGCGAATGGGTTGGAAGTGACTTTTCACTTACAAAACAAATGTTATTAAAGCAGTTACGAACCGTTTAGTTTTTTGTCTTTCCAATATTTTGTACCATGCAAGGATGCTTGTAATACAAGACCGTTTTTGGTGAATTGATAGACACTGACTTTCTTCCGGAAGGATGCTCCTTCACCAATTTCTCCGCCCTTTTCATCCGCTCGGGCGGCCGCGTCGGCTTCGCCGGAAAAGTCCCATCCTTTTTCAGTGAAGCTCGTTAAGGCTTCGCGGTCATGAAAGATAAAGACAGCGCGGAAGTCTTTAATGCCAAGCCCAAGGCCGACACTGACTGTGCCCATTTTCATAAATGTATCTATGTTTGCTTCGTTGTTATGTACGACACCGCGGCCACCCCCTGCGCCGATGAGGAATAGCTGTACACCGACATTAGAGAAAACAGCATAGCCTTCTGCTTCGTCAATTTCAGCTTTTGCTTGTGGGCGAGTTTCAAACAATTCAGTTAAAACTTCATGCCGCATGTCTAGAATTTTTTGCCGTTTTTTGTCGGCCTTGTCAGCATGCACTACTGCTGAGCACATAAGAAGGGAGGCCGAGAATAGTAGAGTGAGCATATTTTTAAGCATTTAGCTGGCCTTGTTTTGAGTAGTGAAACATCACTAATTGTCAACGATGATAAAGGTAAGAGTAAGGCACGGGAATATACTAGATAATTTTAGAGAAGAGTGAAACCCAGAACGATAGCTCCGTATCGTGCTGCTTTTCCTATTGTAACCAGAATAAGAAAAAAGGGGAATGGTACCCGCAAAACACCAGCAATAAGTGTTAGGGGATCACCGATGATAGGAAGCCAAGCGAATAAAAGAGACCATTTCCCGTATTTTGTAAAATGCGCAGTTGCCCGAGCTATATGATGTTTTTTGAAAGGGAACCAAGGCCTGTCTTCAAAGCGACTGAGACTTCGGCCTAGCCACCAGTTTAGAGCTGAGCCGCAAACATTGCCTGTTGTTGCAGCTAGAAAAAGTAACCAAGGAATGCCGCTACCCTTTTGTAAAAGAGCAGCGAGGGCGATCTCAGAGAAGGCAGGCAATAGAGTCGCTGCTAAGAAGGCATTCCAGAAGAGGCCGGCGTAAATAGTGATGTCAGCCACTATGTTGCATGCCTTATGGCCATTTTGCTTCGGGGGGCAGGGACATGAGAATCGCTTCTACGTTGCCGCCTGTTTTCAGGCCGAATGTCGTGCCACGGTCATAAACTAAGTTAAATTCCGCGTAATATCCACGGTATTCAAGTTGTTTTTCCCGCTCTTCGGGTGTCCAGCTTTCATTCATATGTTCACGGACTAGTTTAGGATAAATTTCGTTGAACGTGCGGCCTACATCTTGTGTAAAAGCGAAGTCGTTTTCCCAGTTTCCGCTGTTTAGTTGATCGTAGAAAATGCCGCCTTCACCGCGCGGACGGTTGCGGTGTTTGATGTAGAAGTATTCGTCACACCATTTTTTGTATTTGGCAAAATACTCCGGGTCGTGCCGGTCACAGCAATCCTTAAGTGCAGAATGGAACTGAGCTGTATCGTAACTGTTTGGAAGAGGGGCATTAAGGTCTGCGCCGCCACCAAACCATGACTTAGTTGTAACGATGAAGCGCGTGTTCATATGTACAGCCGGTACTTTGGGGTTATTCATATGTGCGACAAGAGAAATGCCAGTGGCAAAGAAACGGGGGTCTTCATCAGCGCCAGGGATATTACCGCGAAACTCTTCTGTAAAAGTACCGTGTACCGTAGAAATATTAACACCAACTTTTTCAAAAACACGGCCCCCGCGCATAGTGGACATGGTGCCGCCGCCGCCTTGTGCGCCGTCGTCTTGGTTGGTGCGATCCCAGGTTTTACGTTCAAACTTACCAGCTTCGCGGCCTGCCATCATGCCTTCGTTTTCTTCTTCAATGGCCTCGAAGGAGGCACATATCCGGTCACGTAACTCTTTAAACCAAGCACCGGCAGTTTGTTTTTGTTCTTCCAGTTCCAACAGAATATCCTTCGAGTATCTAACTATTAGGCCATGAGGCTGTTTGCCTGAGAGCTTCGCCTAACACCATCGCCATAGAGACTGCAACATTTAGAGATCTTACGTCAGGTGACATAGGTACAGTAATGCGTTCGCTCACGATATTATGGACTGATTCTGGTACGCCTGTCGATTCACTGCCCACAAGCAGTATGTCGTCCTCACGAAAATCAAAGTCGTAATAAGGCGAGTCTGCTTTTGTTGATAAGAGTACGATCCGGCGGCCATTGCTGTGGCACCAATTTAGAAAACTATCCCAATCTAAATGGTGATGCAATTCTACAAGATCAGCATAATCCATTGCGTAGCGTTGCAGGGCGCGCCGAGAGAAAGGGAAACCGCAGGGTTCAATAACATGAACCGGTGTTCTCATGCAGGCCCCAAGGCGCAATAATGTACCTGTATTGGGGGGCTGATCTGGCTGATAAAGGGCTATATCCATGGCGCGGACACTATATCGCAATAAAGAAAGGTGCAATGGCAACTCGCTTGGCTACAAATAATTAACTCATTTTTTTTAAGGTAACCCCGGATAAAGGCTTGCCTCTTTCACGTTGGCCGACTAAACCAAACGCAATTCGTCATAGGCCGTATTGTAATTTTTGGATATGGTCTTATGGGTGAGTATGATTATGATTTGATTGGCTGCGACTTCGTGCCGCAGGAAATCATGGTCATGCAGAGGTAGAATGCGGTTGGACTGAATAGATGACTGATCACCTTTCGCAACAGGTTCCTGTCAGGGAAGATTAAATGAGCACTATCAAAGATACAATTGACGGTGAAGAGGGCACTCGGCGTGACTTTCTTCATATTGCAGCAGCGGGCGGCGCTGCTATTGGCGCTGCAGCGGCTGTTTGGCCCTTCATCGACCAAATGAACCCGGCAGCTGACACGCTGGCGCTTTCTACTGTTGAAGTAGATATTAGCCAAATCGGTGTTGGTGAAGGTGTTGTAATTAAATGGCGCGGCAAGCCAATTTTCATTCGTCACCGTACGGCTGCAGAAGTTGCAGAAGCGAACGCGGTGGAAATGGGTGATTTGGTTGACAAGCAAACTGACGGTGAGCGCATCACTGAAGGTAAAGAAGTTTGGCTCATTGTTACAGGTATTTGTACGCACCTTGGTTGCGTACCGCTTGGTTCTAAATCAGGTGATGACAAGGGTGAATTCGGCGGCTGGTTCTGTCCGTGCCACGGTTCGCACTATGATACCTCTGGCCGTATCCGGAAGGGTCCTGCTCCACGGAATCTTGAGATTCCCGAGTATGCCTTCTTGAACGATACAACAATTAAGATTGGGTAAGGGGGAACATCATGGCTGAATGGGAAGCTATTAAGCCCGAGAACAAAGCTTTAGGCTGGTTCGAAGAGCGTCTACCGATCTTGTCACTTGTCCACAATGTTGTTGGGGCAGGTACTCCTACACCGCGTAACCTTAATTATTGGTGGAACTTCGGTTCCCTCGCTGGGTTGATGCTGGTTGTGCAAATTATCAGTGGTATCGTACTTGCGATGCACTATACGCCAGACACTGCGCTGGCATTTGACAGCGTTGAACGCATCATGCGCGATGTTAACTACGGTTGGCTGATCCGATACATGCATGCAAACGGCGCATCATTCTTCTTCATAGCCGTTTATATCCATATTCTTCGTGGCCTTTATTATGGGTCTTATAAAGCACCACGCGAAGTGCTGTGGATGCTCGGCCTTGTGATTTTCCTCCTTATGATGGCAACAGCTTTCATGGGTTATGTACTTCCTTGGGGTCAAATGTCCTTCTGGGGTGCAACGGTTATTACGAACCTTTTCTCAGCAATTCCGGTTGTTGGTGACAGCATTGTAACGCTCCTTTGGGGTGGCTTCTCTGTTGATAACCCAACGCTGAAACGTTTCTTCAGCCTGCATTTCCTATTACCGTTTGTTATCCTCGGTGTAGTGATCTTGCATATTTGGGCTAAGAAGGTATCAGACAGTGGTAACCCACTCGGTATTGACGTAAAATCAAATGCGGACCAAATTCCATTCCATCCTTACTATACTATTAAAGATGCGTTTGGTGCGGGTGTCTTCTTCCTGATTTTTGCCTATTTCTTATTCTATATGCCAAACGCGATGGGCCACCCGGATAACTATATCCCGGCTGAGCCACTTGTGACGCCTGATTCAATCGTTCCAGAATGGTACTTCTTGCCTTTCTATGCGATCCTGCGTTCGATCACGTTTGATATTGGTATTCCGTTCACAGACATCGTGTTCATTCCTGCGAAGCTGCTTGGTGTGATTGCTATGTTTGCGTCGATCTTGCTGTTGTTCTTCCTGCCATGGCTCGATACGTCAAAAGTTCGTTCTGCGCAGTTCCGCCCGACATACCGGTATTTCTTCTGGTTCCTCGTGGCAGACATGGTGCTCTTGACGATCGTTGGCGGCAAGAAGCCTGAAGGTATTTGGCCAATGCTTGGTCTGATCGGTACTGCATACTATTTTGCGCACTTCTTGGTGATCCTGCCGCTTCTTGGCAAGATGGAGAAGACGCTTCCGTTGCCTGAAAGTATTTCTCAGGCTGTAATCGCAAAAGCTGCGAAGTAAGGGGAACAGGACAATGAAATTTGTTAAAAACATTGCAATTACCCTTGCTGCAGTAGCAGGAATTGCCACAGGTTTTAGCAGCGCATCTAATGCCGCTGCTGTTGATAAGCACCCAATGAAAATGCAGTGGTCTTTTGAAGGTAACTTCGGGACTTACGATATCGCTTCTGCACAGCGTGGTTGGCAAGTGTACAAGCAGGTTTGTTCTGCATGTCATGCTTTGAAGTATTTCCGTTTCCGTAACCTTGAAGACATCGGTTACAGCGAAGATATGATCAAGGCATTTGCAGCTGAGTATGAAGTTGCAGGCGAGCCTGACGATGCGGGTGATGAGACAGTTCGTGCGGCTCTTCCGCAGGATGTGTTCCCTGCACCATTTGCAAACGACAATGCTGCACGTGCGTCAAACGGCGGTGCACTGCCACCTGATCTTTCTCTGATGGTAAAAGCGCGTCATGATGGAGCAAACTATCTTTACAGCCTACTTGTTGGTTATGAGGATGCGCCAGCTGACCGTGAAATCAGTGCCGGAAAATATTATAACCCATACTTCAAAGGTGGCCAGATTTCTATGGCTCCACCACTTTCTGAGGGTGTGGTTGATTATGAAGATGGTACGCCCGCTACATCTGAGCAAATGGCGAAAGACGTAGTGACCTTCCTTACGTATGTTGCTGAGCCCAAGCTTGTTGACCGGCACCATATGGGAATGAACGTATTGGCGTTTCTCGCGCTCTTGACCATTATCTTCTATCTATCAATGAAGAAGCTATGGAAAAATGTGAAAACAGGCCGCAACGTCTACGAGGACTAGTAGCTTGGTATAGACTGTTAAAAAGGGCTGTCTTTATGACGGCCCTTTTTTTTGCCATAAATGATGCCTATCTGTGCGAGAGAGAAACTAGGGGAATATCATGTTGTTCAGGCAGTTTTGCATAGCGGCTATTATTTGTTTTGCGTTGCCTCACCATGTGTCAGGGCAGGAAATGGCTTTGACAGTAACCGAAGGTGATTATAAGCCCGGCTCAGAGCTCAAGCTGGCGCTATTTGTTGGTAATGATACAGATAGTATCTATAACGCTCCACGCATACTTAAGGCCTACCTAAAGCAAGAAGTACCTTATGATTATCTACCGCTTGAACTGGAACGCATAGATGAAGGCACGCTGTCAGTAGCCACAGGATCGTTTGGTCGCTTTGACTATAAAGCTTTGCTCCCCACGGGTCTTACAGGGTCTTATTATCTGTTAGGTCTTGAAGATAAGCTAGTTGAGCCGCTTTATGTGCGACTAAGCCCAGAAACAGTGAACCTCAAATCTAAAGCTGATGTAGTTTTGGCTGTCGCAAAAAACGAGCTTGAAAACCCCGAAGTTAAGGAGCAGGTGGCAAGTACCTTGTTGGACGGTGTTTCCACTTATAAGCCAATTTATTTCTTGTTTGGCAGCAACCCTTTTGACGCAAAGTTTCAAATCAGCTTGAAATACCAATTATTTAATCCAAGTGGAGGTTGGGCGCAAAATCAGAACTGGTTGTCAGGTTTTTATCTTGGGTATTCACAGGTTGCTTTCTGGGATTTGGCCGCGGACTCTAAACCTTTCGAAGATACAAATTTTATGCCGGAGGTATTCTATAGAGTTTCTGATCTGAAGCTGAGCTTTTTGCCTGAACATAGTCGCTTAGACTTTCAAACAGGCATGCTGCACGAATCAAACGGGCGTGGAGGCACTGAAAGCCGTAGTCTCAATATTCTTTATGGCAGAGCTACTTATGAGCAACTGTTAGAGGATGGCCTGTTTTTCAAGTTAACTGGTGATGTTTGGGATTATGTGGGGGATTTGAAAGATAACCCGGATATTGCTCATTTCCGCGGTCATTCAAGTATTGGGCTGACTTTTGGGGCAAAAAAGGGAATTCAGTTTTCTTCCTTCAGGCGCGGGGCACTTACCAACAATAAGGCTAGCTATCTTTTTGATGTAACAGTGCCGATTAAGCGATTAGGGGCCGTGAAAAACCTCAATTTCACACTCCATGGTCAATTATTCACGGGGTACGGTGAGAACTTGTTGACCTATGATCAGAAAGAAACGCGAGTGCGGTTCGGCCTTGGTATCCATAGGTAAAAGAAGCTAGAGGCGACTTAAGGGATATGCTTGCCAGTCCCGTCGCCTTTAGCTGCCCAGTTGCGAGCACGGTTGGTCTGCATTTTTTTGGTCACCTCAGTCTGCAGATCAAGACCGTTTAACTCCATCAATCGCCATAATAGCATAGTAACGTCAGCAGCTTCTTTCCCGATTTCAGGCGTGTTGCCATCAGCTACGGCTTCAAGCAGTTCTTGCATTTCTGTCATGGCGCGAGTCACGAGTACCGTATGGTCCCGCGCAGGGCCGAAGGTTTCTTCCGCCCACTGTGTAACAGATTTTTGAGTTTCGTGATTCTGGCTCTTAGCCGTCATTCTTGCTCGCCCAAGATGCTTTGAAGGCTGAAGGCTGTATCATGCTTGGCTATTACTTTTGAAAGGTCACCAGTGTGAATGTTGAACAATAGCCCTTCAACTGACAATGTGCCTGCACGGATACGGTCTGCTACAAAAGGAAAATTTCGGAGGTTCTGGATCGAAAGCGAAACCGCAGCACGCTCTAGTAGGCGTTTTCTTGTCATTGGATCTTGGGCAGTCATGTCGTCGTAGGTTACAAGCCAGTCTTTTAGTGGTCGCATCCAGTTACCAACAAAGCTATCGTCTGGCAGATTCTTATCTACTACGCTCGCAACTCCGCCACAGCCAGCGTGTCCCATAACAATGATATTATCAACTTCTAGGCCCGTTACAGCAAATTCGATAGCCGCCGAAGTACCATGGTAACCACTATCTGCTTCATATGGAGGTACCATTGCGGCAACGTTTCTAACTACAAATAATTCCCCGGGGCCCGCGGATAGAATCTGCTGGGGTAAAACACGGCTGTCTGAGCAAGCAATAACAAGAGTATGTGGTTGCTGTCCGTGTTGGGCTAACTTTTCGTACAGAGCGCGGTCTTTTTCAAAAACAGAAGTTTTGAAATGCGCGTAGCCTTTCCGAAGGCGGTCATCAATTGTCATGGAAACCCCTCTACAATATGGTGATCATATAGTTAGTCTAACGTTGTTGTTCAATCTGGCGGAGCACAATTTCTCTGTCAGCTTCATTCACAATGTTTAAAAGTACTTCCCAAAATCCAGCGACTGCCTCGGGGCCTGCTGTTTTATAGGCTAGTGCAACGCGTTGCCGCTGTGTTGAGAAAAGCTCTTTCTCAAAATTTTCACCTTTTTCCGTCAAATATAGAAGGCGTTGGCGGCGATCTTCTGTGCCATGTTTTTGAAGGATATAGCCTTCATCCACTAGTTGCCCAAGAACGCGCGATAGGCTTTGTTTGGTGATACGCAAAAGTTTAAGGAGTCCGGAAACAGTCGTGCCAGGTGTTCGGCCAACAAAATATAGAACCCTGTGGTGCGCTCGACCAAGATTTGTTTCAGCTAAAATCGCGTCGGGGTCACTCGTGAAATCACGGTAAGCAAAATACAAAAGTTCAATGCCGCGGCGTAGTTCTTCTTCACGAAGATAGAGATTCGACTGTGGTAGTTTTCTATGCATATCGCCCTGTCGTTATTTATGGCAGGTATGTTGACATAATAAGGCCAGAATGATAGATCGATCAAGTAGAAAATTGTATGTGCTGCTCATAGGACCGAACCCCCATTTTCGGGCGTGGGCGTAGCTTTTGGAGACAAGACATGGCAGCGGCTTCCTTTGACAATATGGACGGCAAAATTTGGATGGATGGTGAGTTCGTAGAGTGGACTGACGCACAGGTCCATGTCCTTACTCATGCAATGCATTATGGTAGCTCAGTCTTTGAAGGCCAGCGTGCTTACAACGGCAAAATCTTCAAACTAGAAGAGCATACTGACCGCTTGTTCGCGTCTGCTGATATCCTTGGTATGAAAATTACCCAGACTAAACAGGAAGTTAATGACGCTTGTAACAAGCTGCTGGAGATCAATAACCTAGTCGATGCATATTGCAGGCCTGTTGTTTGGCGGGGTAGTGAAATGATGGGTGTTGCTGCGCAGAAAAATACAATCCATGCAGCTGTGGCTGTTTGGGAGTGGCCTTCTTATTTCTCACCTGAAGCACGTTTAAAAGGCCTTCGCCTTGAAATTTCAAAATGGCGCCGTCCTGCACCCGATACTATCCCTACAAATGCGAAAGCAGCAGGGCTCTATATGATTTGTACGCTTTCAAAGCATGCAGCGGAAGCAAATGGCTATGACGATTCGCTTATGTTCGATTACCGCGGGCAAATTGCTGAAGCGACTGGTGCAAATATCTTCTTTGTGAAAGATGGTGAATTGCATACACCAACGCCAGATTGTTTCCTTGATGGCATTACGCGCCGTACAGTGATTGATCTTGCTAAGAAGCGCGGTATTAACGTGATCGAGCGTGCGATTATGCCGGAAGAAATGGCTGATTTTGAGCAAGCTTTCCTGACTGGTACAGCAGCAGAGGTTACGCCGCTTGCGGAAATAGGTGATTATAATTTTGAGGTGGGCAATATTACTAAGGAACTCATGCTCGATTATGATGCCCTTGTTCGCGGCGAAACTCGATAAGATTTTTAGTATTAGAATAAAATGGCCGGCTAGTTAGCCGGCCATTTTTTTACATCATTTTTGAATCTCGTATAGCCCTAACCAAGTCAGTTAGTGCATCTCGAATATTCGCATTTGGTAACGTGTCGACGTTGGGCATCATGACATCGGCCATGTCTATTTTACCCATGAGCATGTCTTCGGCCGGAGGAAGGCCATCATAGAAGTGGGAGACGGGGACGCTCATAATGTGCGACAGCATAAAGAGCCGACCAGCACTAATACGGTTTAGGCCGCATTCATATTTTTGTACTTGTTGGTACGATATTCCTAGTATTTGAGCGATATCCTGCTGAGACATATCAAGTGCTCGCCTTCTATCTCGAAGATGTTGTCCAACATGTTTATCGATCAAATCAGCTTTTCTTGCCGAAAAATCGCCATTATCCTGTTCAATATTTTCTGTAAACAGAACCACAGACTATCCTTCCTTGTTTGCTGAAGGTTATTCTCCGTTGGCGAGAGCTTGTTCCTGTGCTAGAGAAACGGCTTCGACCAAATACTACCGGGTCAATACTTCAGTGGTTTGGTAAAAATAATACTAATGGTTGCAAGATCGATAGGATATATCCTTAGAGGCGAGTTGGAAAGCTCATTTATTTGCAGCGGGAGTTTGTAGCAAAGATGTTCGTTACTAGTTTTAAGAAATTTGCCTTGTTTTTTGCTATCTTAGGTGTGGCAGCCTGTAGCTCTAAAAACAACGAAGATACTTATATAGCCCGTGATGTTGAGGTAATTTACAACCTCGCAAAAGATAATCTGGGAAAAAGACGGTATCGACTCGCAGCAGCTGCGTTTGATGAAGTCGAACGCCAACACCCATATTCCATCTGGGCTCGGCGCGCGCAGATTATGGCTGCTTACGCTTATTATATGAGCAACGATTATGATGAATCCGTGCTTTCTGCGCAGCGGTTTTTGCAACTACACCCAGGCAATAAGTCTGCGCCTTATGCGTATTATCTGATTGCCATGTGCCATTATGAGCAGGTATCAGACGTCGCCCGTGATCAGGCGAAGACGGAAGAAGCAACGCAAGCTTTGACAGAAGTTATTCGCCGTTTCCCCGAAACAGATTATGCCCGTGATGCATCTTTGAAGTTGGATCTCACTCGAGATCACCTTGCGGGTAAAGATATGGAAGTTGGTCGTTTTTACCTGAAACGGCAGGAGTATCTCGCAGCAATTGGGCGTTTCCGTAATGTTGTTGACGAATTCCAGACAACCAGTCATACGCCCGAAGCTTTACACCGTTTGGTTGAAGGTTATCTTGCGCTTGGTATGCATCATGAAGCCAAAATGGCTGGCGTTGTGCTTGGGCATAACTTTTCTGGCACCAAATGGTATCGCTATAGTTACAAGCTTCTGACGGATAGAAATATAATTCTATAATAGACTTAGCGTCCTTCAGCAATTTAAGGTGAACCTTTCGAGGTTCCATCAAGGGTAGCGAACGCAGTGGCTAATAACGGGGAATGGCGATGCTGACGGGCATCAGCATTCGTGACATTGTATTAATTGATAAGTTAGATCTGTCCCTTGAGGAAGGTCTTACCGTTCTGACAGGTGAAACTGGAGCGGGGAAATCCATATTGCTTGATAGCTTGGGGCTTGCGACAGGTGCTAGGGCTGATCGGGCTTTAGTCAGGCAGGACCAAGCACATGGAAGTGTTTCGGCAGAATTTTACGTAAAACCAGAGCATCCAGCTTGCCAGTTATTAGAGCAAGAAGGCATGGACGGTGGTAACGGTACCGTAATTTTGCGAAGGCAAATAACCGCTGATGGTCGCAGTCGCGCGTGGGCGAATGATCAGCCTGTTAGCCGCGGTATGTTGGCGGACCTTGGCGGCATGCTTCTTGAGGTGCATGGGCAACATGATGACCGTGGTTTGCTTGAGGCAAGCGCACATCGATCACTTTTGGATACCTTTGGAAAGCATGCAAAGCACTTGGCCTTGGTTGCTAAGGCGCATAAGGGTTTGCTACATGCCCAAACGGCGTTAGTTCAGGCTGAAACTGCATTGGTTACTGCGCAAAAAGATGAAGAATATGTTCTGCATGCGCAAGAGGAATTGACCGCGCTTAACCCTGTTGCGGGCGAAGAGGCGGAACTTAGCGAACACAGAGCCCTGATGATGCAGGGGGAAAAACTCTCTGATGACCTTAAGGCTTATCATGGTGATCTTACGGGGCGTAATGGTGTAGATTCTACAATGCGAGGTGTTTTACGGCGTATGGAGCGCACCGAAGGTGCGGCTTCTGAGCGACTTGCTCCCATCGTACACGCGCTTGACCGCGCTAGTGTGGAATTGTCAGACGGAATTGAAAGCCTTGAAAAGCTTATGCGGGATATGGAATTTGACCCGCAGGACTTAGAGGCAGTAGAAGAGCGGTTGTTTGAAATTCGACGCTTGGCACGTAAACATAATTGTCCACCAGACCAACTCGCAGATGTTTTCCAGTCTATTGAGCAGCAAGCACAGGCCCTATCGCTTGGTGATGAAAAGGTAAAAGAAGCGCGTGAACAGCTGGTTAAAGCGGAAGGGCAGATGGAAATAGCTGTTTTGGCCCTTCGGAAAGCGAGGACAGCGTCAGCTGTACGCCTTGATAAACTTGTAACGGCAGAATTGCCCCCTCTTAAGCTTGAGAAAGCTATTTTTCGCACGAGCATCGAGGAACTTGACACGCCTGACTGGAATGCGCTGGGCGGAGAGCGCATAACGTTTGAGGTAAAAACTAACCCGAGTACACCGTTTGGGCCTATGGTGAAGGTCGCATCAGGGGGCGAACTTGCACGGTTTATTTTGGCCCTTAAGGTTGTTCTGGCTGAAGGTGGTTCCGTGCCCGTTATGGTTTTTGACGAGGTGGATCGTGGTATTGGCGGTGCAACGGCAAGCGCGGTCGGTGATCGTTTAAAACGCTTGTCTGATAATGCACAAATTCTTGTTGTGACCCACAGCCCGCAAGTGGCGGCACGCGGTGATTGCCAATATCAAATCTCCAAAGGGGATCAAGGTAAGATAACGCGTACAAGCGTACGGCTGTTGGCAAGCACAGAACGGCGCGAGGAAATTGCACGTATGCTGGCAGGTGAAGAAATAACAGACGCTGCTCGGGCGGCGGCAGATCAACTTTTACAAAACGGATCTTAGTGCATGGCTGACCTTGGTATTGTGGCAGTTGGCGACCTGACCAAATCTGAAGCGCGTATTGAACTCGCTCGTCTTGCAATGGAAATTTCTTTTCACGATCAGAAGTACCACGGTGATGATGCACCCGTGATTAGTGATGCGGCTTATGATGCGCTGCGCCGTAGGAACACTGAGATAGAAGAATGTTTTCCCGAATTGACGCGGGTGGATAGCCCAACAAAGCGTGTGGGCAGTGCACCCAAACAAGATAAGTTTGATAAAGTTACACATGCCCGTCGGATGTTGTCGCTCGATAATGCCTTTAGTGAAGACGATGTTATTGAGTTCGAGGGGCGTGTAAGGCGTTTTTTGGGGCTGCCTGAAGGCGAAAAAGTAACACTTACTGCTGAACCCAAAATAGATGGCCTTTCGCTTGCGCTGAGGTATGAGCAAGGCTTGTTGGTTCAGGCGGCTACGCGCGGTGATGGTTCTGTGGGTGAAAATGTAACCGCCAATGCCAAGACTATCGATAATATCCCTCAAAAGCTTGTCGGTGAAGGCTGGCCAGATGTAATTGAAGTGCGGGGTGAAGTTTACATGGGCAAAGAAGATTTCTTCGCCCTCAATAAACGGCAAGAAGAAGCGGGCGGTAAAGTATTTGCAAATCCACGTAATGCCGCGGCAGGCTCCTTGCGGCAGTTAGACACAAATATTACAGCGTCACGAGCCCTTAAGTTTTTTGCCTACGCTTGGGGTGAAGTCAGTGACATGCCTGTTGATAACCAGATGGGTATGATTGATCTGTTTCGTGTTTGGGGTTTTGATGTAAACCCCCTAATGCAGGCCTGTATTGGCGCAAAAGAGGCTGTGGATCATTACCGCAACATAGAGGCTCAACGCGCTAGGTTAGATTATGATATTGACGGTGTGGTCTATAAAACTGATCGACTGGATTATCAGGAACGCCTCGGTATGGTCGCACGTGCGCCGCGCTGGGCTATCGCGCATAAATTTCCAGCCGAAAAGGCAACCACAACATTGCTTGATATTGATATTCAGGTAGGACGGACAGGGGCGCTTACGCCTGTTGCTAAACTTGAACCTGTAACGGTTGGCGGGGTTGTGGTGTCAAACGCAACGCTTCATAATCGGGACGAGATAACCCGCCTTGATGTACGTATTGGCGACACTGTGGTTATTCAGCGTGCGGGCGACGTTATTCCGCAAGTTGTGTCAGTGGTTGTGGAGAAACGTCCTGCTGCTTCAAGTGAGTTCCGGTTTCCGACTGAATGCCCGGCATGTGGTTCGCACGCTGTTGCTGAGGGCGAGGATGTGGTTGTGCGGTGTACAGGCGGCCTGATTTGTCCTGCACAGCGTGTGGAGCGCCTCAGGCACTTTGTATCGCGTAACGCGTTTGATATTGATGGCCTTGGTCAAAAGCAGATTGAACAGCTTTTTGACAAAGGCTGGGTAAATGAACCCGCTGATGTTTTCAGGCTTTCCGATAAGAATGAGTCTGAAGGCCTCGCCATGCAAAAATGGGAAGGTTGGGGTGATCTTTCTGTTAGCAATTTGATGGCGGCTATCGAGGAGCGGCGGGAAATAGATTTCCACAGGGTTATTTTCGGCTTGGGTATTCCAAGCATTGGACAAGAAACCGCAAAATTATTTGCTCGGCACTTTACGGAGCCCCAGGCTTTAGTCGCATACCTAGAGCGTTCGCTTGAGTTCTTCGAAATACTTGCTGCAAAAGTAAGTGATCAGGCTGTTGCGTCTCTCAACTATGTCTTATTGACCTTTGGGCACCTTAAGGATTTCTCAGTAGCACTTCAGCCCAATGACCTACTTAGTGACCCGAATGCGGTGATTAGGCTTGTGGCTGACCGGTTTGGCCGAATGAAGGCTGGAAAATTAAAGGCCGAAAACATCAAGGTGGCACATCTGGAAACCGTAGTTGGTTTGCTTGATATTGAAGGCTTCACATTGCCTGTGGATACAGCGCGTGCGCTTTATGTTCATAATCAGGAGTTGTTTTCCATTGATGGTATTGGTGCAGATGCGATCCTGAATTTGGAAGACTTTTACGCCGAGGAAAAAAATCGGTCAGCTATGCTCGCTTTGTTTGATGAGCTTCAGGTGAAACCTGTTGAGGCTCAAGCGGATAATAGCCCTGTTTCTGGTAAGACAGTAGTTTTCACTGGTACGCTTGAAAAGATGACTCGAGCGGAAGCCAAAGCTAAGGCTGAATCGCTCGGTGCCAAGGTATCAGGTTCGGTTTCTGCGAAAACTGATATTTTGATTGCAGGGCCAGGTGCTGGCTCAAAACTCAAAAAAGCTGAGAGTTTACAGATTAAAATAATGACTGAAGAGCAGTGGCTGGCTTTTGTTCTGACGTAAGCATTGGTTGTGAGAGTTAAGAATACCATTGAAGAGGCTACCTGAACTTAGAATGGCTATTCTTTAGGTGTTTTCGTAGACATTTTAATTTTGCGCAGGCTTTACTTGCAAGTTTGACCGTCAAAATCCAGCTTTGGTACTTACCAGTCTAGTTATTCATCACACAATTGTCACAATTGGTAAGGTATGCGTTTTATGCATGGCTAGTTTGCATTATTAACTACTTCTTAATCATAAGGCTCGGGACTATCTAGTGCGTGTCAGCGGGAAAGACTGACAGTAAAAATACGGCGAGATTCTTGGAGAAGAAAAATGGCACAAGCACTGAATAATACGATTGAATTTGCACCTTTTAGCTTTTTGGCGCTACTAGCTGGTGAAGGCCAGGTTCCTGGTGCTGTAAGCGGTTCGACGGATAAAGAAATTTTCACAGTAGCAGCAGAAGAAGCTGTTCGGGAAATTGCTTCTGACCTCACTGCTAAAGGTGATTTCTTCTCTCTGATGGTTGAAAATGGTCTGATGGCCAAAGAAGCACCACGCAAGAAATACAATATTAAAATTGTTCGCCCAACAAACCTTGGCGGCGGTTTCGGCGGCTTCGGTGGCGGTAGCTTCGGTAACGGCGCTCTGGCTCACTAAGAACTCTACAAGCTGGTAAGGGCCAGCTTGGCCTCCACCGTCCCCACGGTGGAGTTATCTCCCTAGGCTCAATCTCACTCTTTAAAGAGTTTGAGGGCGAGCCACTCTCCCTTCTCTATTCTGCCCTGAATACTTAGTCCTCGCGCTTCATAAGCGTCGAGGACTTCTTTTTTCTGGGTACATAATAAACCTGACAAAACAAGTGTACCGCCTGACGCAAGTGCATCAGTGATATCTGCAGCCATATCGATCAGTGGCCCAGCCAGTATATTGGCGACGATAAAGTTAAAAGGTCGGTCTTCAGAAAACGCCTCATCATGTAAACCATCGGCTACCGCGAGTTTGATGCCCGCAGATGGGTCGGTTCTTTGCCTCAAGACACCATTGTTGATTTCAATGTTTTCTCTAGTCACATCTATAGCGATTGGGTCAATATCGCTTGCTGTTACGCGGGCTGTTGGCCAAAGTTTGTGGGCAGCAAGGGCTAGCACACCAGAACCTGTACCCAAATCAAGAACAGTGGCGGGTGTGAGGCTCTCTTTGCATGCAGACATTGTTTCTAGGCATGCTGCTGTCGTTTCATGTTTGCCGGTACCAAAAGCCTGACCCGCATCCACTTGCAAATTGATTGTGTTTGCTTTTGCCTTGGCCGCGTCATGGCTGCCGTAAACAAAAAAGCACCCAGCTTCAACAGGCTGCAGTAGTTTTTGGCTTTCGCTAACCCAGTCTTTATTCTCGAGCGGAGCAATATCATGTTCCCAATCGAGCAGGTCGGCTTGTTGGAGCATCTGACTAATTAAACCGTAGTCTGGTGCGGACGGGAAAAATACTTCAACACGCCAAAGGGGGTTATTTCCATTGTCTTGCTCAAAATAGGATAGGGTGGGTGGGTAATCACCCTGAGCATCAGCAAGATCACCAATGATAGTCTCAAGCTTTTCAGCTACGGCAAGTGGCAGTTCACCCGAAAGGCACCAAGATTGTTCGGTCATTCAATTGTCTCCCAGGTAAAAGTTACAGATCTTCAGCGCGGCTAACAAAACTGTCAACAACACGCTTGGAGCCAGCTTTATCAAAAGCGACCATAAGTTTGTTGCCGTCGATATCTTCTATAAGACCATACCCAAATTTTTCATGGAATACGCGCTCTCCTATTGCATAGTTACTGACGGGAGCGGCTTTCGCCTTTTTGCGCCTAGTGGCATTGGTAGGCGTCAGTTTACTGTAATCATATGAGCTTGAAGTCTGATCTTTACGCCACGTTTGTGCGCGTTTCCAGCCGGGGCCGTATTTATCACCGGATGATTCGACATAACCTGCATCTGAATAGTCGTTATCGCCCCAACCACGTGTTGTGCGACCAGAATAAAGGCCTTGTGCCGACTCCATTTCAATGTGTTCTTCGGGCAGCTCTTCTACAAAACGGCTTGGCAAACTTGATTGCCACTGTCCAAATACTTGTCGACTGCCGGCAAAATAGATGCATGCTTTTTTCTTGGCACGGGTGATTCCTACATAAGCAAGACGCCGTTCTTCCTCAAGGCCTTTAACACCTGTTTCGTCAAGTGCGCGTTGGTTGGGGAATAGACCTTCCTCCCATCCGGGCAAGAAAACAGTATCAAACTCCAAGCCTTTGGCGGCGTGTAACGTCATGAGAGATACTTTTTCCCGGGTATTATTATTGTCGTTATCCATCACGAGTGCAATATGTTCGAGGAAGCCTCCAAGATTCTCGAAGTCCCCCATACCCGAGACCATTTCTTTTACGTTTTCTAGCTTGCCGGGTGCATCTGGGGATTTATCATTTTGCCACATTTCCATATAGCCGGATTCTTCCAACAGCATCTCTGCTACTTCTACGTGGCTGTGAGAATGCAATAAGCCACGCCAGCGGTCAAAGTCATCCATAAGGCGTGTTAAGGACTTGCGAGCTGCTGGTCGAAGTTCGTCAAGCCCCGTGATTTGTCGTGCAGCCCTTGTCATGGAAATGCCGTGACTGCGTGCAATATGATGAACTTTTTGTACAGTAGTCGTACCAAGTCCTCGTTTAGGTACGTTAACGATACGCTCAAAAGCTAGGTCATCATCAGGCTGAGCTATGACACGGAGATACGCCATAACATCGCGAATTTCCGCGCGCTCGTAAAAGCGCGGGCCACCTACAACGCGGTAAGGCACGCCGAGTGTGATCAGCCGTTCTTCGAACTCACGCATCTGGAAGCCGGTGCGCACCAAAATGGCTATTTCACTTAGGGCATGTTGTTTGGTTTGGAGGTTTTCAATTTCTTCGCAGATGGCACGTGCTTCTTCGGGGCCGTCCCATACGCCTTTCACATCAAGCTTTTCACCGTCGCCTTGGTCAGTCCAAAGAGTTTTACCAAGACGGTTTTCGTTGGCGGTTATAAGGGCTGAAGCCGCAGCGAGGATATGTCCGGTCGAACGATAATTTTGTTCAAGTCGAACAACTTTTGCACCCGAAAAATCATCAGAGAAGCGCAAGATATTGCCAACCTCGGCACCGCGCCAGCCATAGATGGATTGGTCGTCATCACCGACACAGCAAATATTTTGTGTTTTTTGTGCGAGCAGGCGAAGCCATAGGTATTGTGCAACGTTGGTATCCTGATATTCATCCACAAGGATATAGCGGAACTGGTTATGGTATTCTGCCAGTACGTCAGGATGCTTCTGCAGAAGTGTAATCGCATGCATCAGTAAATCACCAAAATCGCAGGCATTTAGCACAAGTAATCGTTCCTGATACGCCTTATAAAGCTTGCCACCCATGCCATTTGCATAAGCAAAGCTTTCGCCTTCAGGAATACGGTCAGGAGTGAGTGCTTTATTCTTCCAGCGGTCAATCAGCCCGGCCAGAACTTTCGCTGGCCAACGTTTGTCATCGATGTTTTCTGCTTGAACAAGCTGCTTCATCAACCGAATCTGGTCATCGCTATCAAGGATAGTGAAATTTGATTGTAGGCCTACGAGTTCAGCGTGTTTGCGAAGCATACGGACACAGATGCTGTGAAAGGTACCGATCCACATGCCTTCCACAGGCCGTCCAATTACTTTCATGACCCGTTCTTGCATTTCTTTCGCGGCCTTGTTGGTAAAGGTCACAGAAAGAATGTTCCAAGGCGCGGCGCGGCCTGTCGCGAGCAGATGCCCGAGGCGTGTTGTTAGAACACGTGTTTTGCCGGTGCCTGCACCAGCAAGAACAAGCACAGGTCCATCAATTGTCATGACAGCGTCGTGCTGAGGTTCATTCAGGCCTGATAGATACGGCGGAGGGCCAGCCGGTACAACAGGGGCAGGCGCTTCTTGCATGCCAAAATCATCAAGTTCAAAGGGATCATTCATTTGGCGTCTATAGCATTCTTGAGTGCGAACGGAAAGAGAACATTCGGGTTAATTTGGCAAATTATTTTGGATTTTGGTTGGTGCGGATTTAGTTTCTACCCGTGCCTGCCGACTTTCCTGTCTTGCCCCTGACTTTCTAGTAAGGCGCGATTATATTCCTGTATAACTTCCCGGTGTTTAATAAGGCCTACAACAATATTTTTATGAGTAGGGGAGACAACGGGCAATATATCTTCGCCGCTCATGTCCATTCGGTTCATGGCTATTTGTAACGGATCGCTTGATTTTACGGTGTAAGAAATCTCGCGGAGATAATGGTCTATGGTGTTACCGCGGGCGGTTTCATCATCGAAGATATCAGCAGGTAGTTGATTAAAGCCTACAGTACCCATCATTTCACCTGTTTCATTTGTGATGATGAGCATGCCACCCCCTTGCGTAACAAGCATTTCGCGAGCCTTTTCCGCAGGCTCAGTTTGTTGCAGTGTGAAGAAATCACGGCTCATATGGTCTGCAACCTTGGCAGACTTGAGCAAATATGTTGCGCGACCACCTTCAAGGCGAATTCCGCGGTTCGCTAGTTGCATAAAAAAGAAAGATTTTTCGTAGAATAGGTTGGTTACTGTACTGGCAACAGCGGCGGCAATCATGACGGCTATGGTGACATTATAGTCGCCTGTAATTTCAAAGACGATCAGCATCGTTGAAATCGGGGCACCCAATACTGCCGACGCAACAGCGCCCATGCCAACGATCGCATATAGGCCGGGCGAGGAGGCAAGTTCAGGGAAAATTCCCGCTGCAATTAGGCCAAATACTCCGCCAGCCATGGCGCCAAGAAAGAGGGATGGGCTAAAAACACCGCCGCCAAATCGGCCACCGTACGCAATAACCGTCGCAATCAGTTTTGTTGCAAGCAAAGCAGCCAGTAGTTCAAGGGTGTAACCACCATTTAGAGCATGGCTTGTTGCTTCGTAGCCCACACTAAGAATTTCAGGAAAAGCAATGGCGATAAGACCAATGAGGAGCCCTGCGATTGGAGGCTGAAGCCAATAAGGTATTTTATCAAAATAGACCCGAACCCGATCTGCCTGATTGAGGCTAGACATAAACAAAACGGCGAGCAGAGCTGATGCTATGCCTAAAAGGAAAAAGGCGGGAAATTCCCAGAAACTGGTTATTGCGTATTCTGCGACGTGAAAGGCAGGAAAATCACCAAGATGCGCGCGGCTGACAAGTGTACCAGCGATTGCTGCGATAACGATTGGTGAAAATGTATGAAGAGCGTAATGCCCAATGATGACTTCTAGGGCAAAAAAGACCCCCGCGATTGGTGCATTAAAAGATGCGGCAACCGCCGACGCGACACCACACCCCAATAAAGTGCGCGCCGTTGCAGGGTTAAGGTGCAATGTGCGTGTGACAAAGGCTGCGAGCGTTGCACCTAAATGAACGACAGGGCCTTCCCGGCCAAGCGGTGCGCCGGCGCCCAGCGAAACAACTGTCGCTGCGGCACTTATTAGGCCGCTTTTAGTATCGATTTTACCGTCATGAAGGGCTGCTGCTTCAATTACAGCAGGGACACTTCGAGTTTGGTGTGTTGGTAGAAAACGGAGTAATTGTCCAACAATAAAGCCGCCAATTACAGGGACGGCAATGATATGCCAGAAAGGTAGGTCGGCAGCCTTAGTTGCAAGAAGGTCCTCCGGGAAACCAAAGCCAAGCTCCAAAATAGCACCGATACCTAGATAAAAAGCGATAGCGCCGTATCCAGCAACTATACCGACAATAATGGCAAGTAATGTGATTGAACCAAATTCATAGCTGCTGGCATTGAACATACCGGCACGAATGCGCCTTCTGATACGGGTGATCAGGCTATTCTTATCACTTTTACTCATAGGTCCCCGAAATGTAATACGCCCGTAGCCAGATAGGTGAAATACGGTAGATACATCAATAAACTTAGCTGTATTAGTTTCAATCTGGGGGTACCTTAGACAGGCAAATCTAAAAGGTTAAGAAAAATCCGCCCTATCTTTGCCAAATTCGCATTGCTACTTGTATTACCACGTTGGTTCTATCAATCTCTGTTCCGTAGTTTGTTTGTGATTTTGGGAGCTCAAGTGAGACGCTTCAGTTATGCAAAGGTAGTATATTGGTTTGGGGGGGTGATTGTTGCGGTGGCAGCAGGCCTTTCGCTTGTGCTGAGTCTTCTTGATTGGAACCAGTACCGGGTCCCTCTAGCTCAATTTGCCTCAGACCAGATGGGAATGCGCGTTGAGCTTGCAGGCGATGTGTCGCTGGCTTTATTTCCTCGCCCCCTTGTCTCCGCAGAAACAGTGCGTTTGTTCCCTGCAACTGAAGGCTTTAGTGAAGTTGTCGCAACGGCTAACCGTATTGGCGTGAACCTCGGTGTGGCAAGTTTGGTTCGTGGGAAATTTACACTGCAAAGTATGCGGCTGGATGGTCTTGATATAACGCTTGAAGAAACAGCGGGTGGACGCTGGCAAGTGCGAGGGTGGCCGGAAACTGAGGAAGCTTCAGGCCCCGAGATAGACCTGCTGCGGTTTCGATTAACGGGTAGCCGGGCGACACTTTTGCCCTATGGCGGCAATCCTCATGAAATTGAGGGTGTTTCATTAACACTGGAAGGTACCTTGCCGGGCGGCCCATTGAGCTGGGAAGGTGAATTTACTGTTGCTGAAGAGCGTATTGTTTCCAGTGGTAGGGTTCGACCAGTTTCTGTGCGAGATGAGCTATCTGTTAAGGCTGATTTTAAGCTTGCCCAAAATAGCCTGTCGGTGTCTGGCAGGGTATTGCCGAAGGGGGATCTTACAGGTCGTGTAGAACTTGTCGGCGAAAGTATAAATGGTTTGGTTTCGGCGGTGAACAAGATAACCGGGAATGATGCGGTGTCTGCCCCTGACTTACCCTATAGGCTCGATGTGCAACTTGATCGGGCAGGGGATATCACAAAACTGATAAGCCGCGACCTAACTATATCAGACACACGAGGGCGTCTTGATCTTACTGCAGCGAAGGTGGGGCGTCGGAACCATGTGACCGGAACGGTCTCAATGGGCGTTATTGACTTTGATCGTTGGCTTACCGCGACGTCTCTGGTCGCTGTAACGCCTCAGAAAGAGGGTGTACTGTCCGTTGCAGACGAGGGTACGCCCAACGAGCCATCTGTCACAGGGACGATTGATTTTCATATTGAAGGGTTTCAAGTGCGGAACGGGCTTGGTCAACGTATTGACGCCGTTGTCGCCCTTGATGCAGATGGCCTTAGCTTGACTAGGGCCAGCGCGTTGTTACCGGGCGCGACTAATGCAGCTTTTACCGGGAAGCTTGGACAAAGTGGCGGGCAAGGGAAATTGCTT